>CAYTAW010000603.1:0-1564 GCA_964435675.1 uncultured Bdellovibrionales bacterium | reverse complement strand
GTGTAGAGGCAAAGGGATAGCGGTGAGAAGGTAAGCTTCGTCTCCCGCACGTCTTCATGGCGTATGGTAATCAAATTTTGAAATCCAAAGGCGCTAACTTTATCGAGCGCCTTAAGCACCATGTCGGGCGATGAATCGACGCCCACTAGCGTAATATCTCTGGCGAAATGCGGATCACGTTTGCGGCGTTCCTCAATTTTCTGTGCGATGCGTATTAGAGATGTCGCTGTGGAACAGCCGAGATCATAGATAGTCCCAGTGCTCAGAGGAAGTTTTGCCGCGAGATCCGCAATCAGCGATTGGACTTTACCGTACCCCGGGACAGAACGGTTAATCATATCATCGAATACGGTTGCCACCTGCTCGTTAAACGCAAACCGTTGATCGGTATAGACGCCGGCACTACCCCCCACCGAGTCATTCTCAGCGGAATGGGGATCCCGGAATATAGTGTCTTTCATCGCGCTCAGTATACGAAATCGGCCTGAAATTTAAATAGCATAGCCGCAGGTAATCCTCTCAAATTGCAGTTCAGCGCTGAATAAAGGTATAACGGTTTCCTTAATTCCAACGGATTCCAATGGCTAATTTATTTGCTGATATTTCAGAGGCGTTTCATCAGCGCGGCGATCTGCTGGCTGCTATCTGTGGAGAGAAGTCGGCGGGCCTTCTCAATGAAAAGCGCACAAATGCCTGGAATCAGATTAATCGCGACGTTTGGGGCAACGCGCTCGCAGCGCTGCGGGCGCTCGGTTCCCCTGAGGGAAGCGGGTTCGCTGTCAAGGATGGCGCGGTAGTCTGCGGAGAGGGAGCGCAGCTCGATAGTAATAAGCGCAGTGCTCTAACACAATTGATTACTGATGTGCTTCCATGGCGCAAAGGCCCATGGCGGATCGCTGGCGAGTATGTCGATACAGAATGGCGCAGCGATCGCAAATTTGATTCGATGGAGCCGCTCTATTCAGAGTTTAAAGGTAAAACCATCGCCGATATCGGTTCAGGTAACGGCTACTATGCTGCCCGCTTGTCGGCGCTCGGTGCTTCGGCAGTACTTTGCCTAGATCCATCGGAGCGTTTTCTGCTTCAGTTCGAGCTCTTTCAAAAGTTCGCGAAGCAAGATCATCTACAGCTCGAATTGCTGGGATTTGAAGACGCGCCCCAACTGGGCCATGTCTTTGATGTAGCGTTGTGCATGGGGGTGCTATATCACCAACGAAATCCCTTGGCTGTTATCGAAGCGTGCAAAAACTGCCTCCGCCCGGGCGGCGCGCTTGTGCTCGAGTCGATGACGTATCCGGGAAATGAATCAACGCTCTTTTTCCCGCCGGAACGGTACGCCAAGGCGCGTAATGTATATTTTTTGCCGACGGCAGCCGCAATGATCTCTCTGTGCAAGCGCTCGGGATTTAAATCGGTGGAAATGATTAATGAGCGCAGAATCGATATTGACGAACAGCGGCGCACGGCGCTCGCGCCCTACGAGAGTCTCAGCGATTTTCTTGATCCAAATGATTCGTCGAAAACAGTTGAAGGGTGGCCGGCACCGCAGCGCGCAATTATTTAC
>CAYTAW010000602.1:0-1568 GCA_964435675.1 uncultured Bdellovibrionales bacterium | reverse complement strand
GCATACTTGAGCGGTCACATCTCGCATGCGTTACGTCTATCGCCAGAAGCAGCAGGTGGATAGACGCGCTAGCTGATTCAAAAAAAAGAAATAATGCGCTCGAATTTTCTGCAGCACTTCGTGGGTTCTTAGAAGCGGCCTCCGATGCCCATGATGTTATGGCTTTTCTTCCGGGCTCACTCCATAAACTTTTTCGCTATGCGTACTTGGTTTTTATTGATTCGCCGGACGTCGACAACATGATGGTGGCTCCCAAGGAGCTCGAAGATCGTCTAATCCACTATGCCTATGCTCGGCGACATCCTCGTGGTGCGGCGATCATGGAAAATCATCTGAACAAGACCAACGCCGATTACATACGTAATATCGAACAATTCGGGGTGCCTGGAGCGAAGGATCTTTACGGGGAACTCTGTGAACTGACCCACCCAGCCGCTGCGTCGGTATTCTGTTTCTTGGACGAACAGTCAAATTCGCTGCGCTTCAATCCGAACAAGGATGAAAGCATCATTGGAAGTATTGCATCGCGCTATTCAGATACGATTGTGCAGCTTGCCCAGTATTCGATAAACCCGGCATTAGTATCTCTCTCCTTCTTGAACCGCCTCTTTCCAGAATGGCCTGGCCGACTAGACGCGGAACTGGCGGGTATTGGTAATACTAGTGCTCAGCTTGACGAGCTTGATCGTTTTATGAACGCCTACATCCCGGGAGCAGTGGATCGAGTACAGTTGGCATAAACACTCTGGTAGAAGCCTGTCTGTACTAAAGCTCCCCCCTCTCGTGAGCTTCACATTGTCCATCATAGGTCAGGAGTCCGGCCTTTGCAGACTTTCCGTTCCTGTTTAGGTATCGACCATTCTGCGGAACTAAGCAGTCCTACGGGGCGCCTATACGCCCCGTAGGAATTTACTAATGCATATATCTTTCCCGATATTCATATAGTGCCGAGCGATATTCTTCCGCATAGTGACACTCCGTACTGCCAGAACGTACCAAGTCCAGTTTCCTCCGAATCTCTGCGAGAGCCCAAATTTCGCCTTCGACCAATTTCAAGTCAGTAGTCTGCAAAAATTCCCTTGCAAACTTTACCGCCTCAAGGAGGAAAAGCGCTTCGTCACGCCAGCGGTGCGAATTTCCATGGTTGTGGTGACCATCGGCATCGAAATGCCCTAATACAGGTTTTTCTGCACTCTCCGGATCAAGTCGCCCCCACTCCGCTCCAATACAGAGAACCGGCTGTTTCCCGGCTTCAAATATCATCAGAAGGTGGTGATATTGAATCAGGCCTGGCGCTTCGATTTCCGTGCAAAGAGCCGCTCTGTATACATCGTTCAACTGAAAAACGAGTTTGATCTTCGCATTTGCGATATTTGGCAACATTGTTAAGCCTCTTGTGGTGCCGGTTTATATCCACGGTTTGGTGGAGTTCTTTTTGGTCTCTGATTTCTGAGTTCAACTACACAATTCAATTGCCCTTTTTGCGGCACGCCTCAATCCAAGCTCATCCGTGTACGGGATGTCATTCGATTTGGCAAATTCGATAGCTTGAATGAGCGGTATTCCGC
>CAYTAW010000601.1:0-1573 GCA_964435675.1 uncultured Bdellovibrionales bacterium | reverse complement strand
ATGGAGAAAGCCGGTCGGGCTCGGAGCGAAGCGGGTACGAATCTCTTTCATAATATTAATACAGTATAGCGTGGGCCGGTTCTGCGGCGTGAAAGAGAAAAATAGCACAATGTTGTGCCCCTTGGTAGCAGACAACCAGAGGAGCGATCGTCTTCTGGCTACATTTTCCCCGGTGCGAAAATCGCGTTCTACCCTTATAGTTTCGCTATGAAGGGCGGTTTTAGTGTGTGGGGGCCTTATTTGAGGATTCTACTCTCGTTATTTGTCGGTTTGATAGTATTCGGCTCGAGCGAAGTCTGGGCCGAGTACAGTTCTTTGATGCCGGTGCCTTTCTCGGCTCTAAACGATAGCACCGTTTTTGAGCGCGACATTTGGAAGAACCGGCACGACCTTCTCTCTGGTATCGAAGATAACATTCTCTTTCTCGACTCGGAGCGCGGCGATACTGCGTATCAACGAGCTAGCGGCCGAGTCGATCAAAAACGGGTGCGTGAAAGCTTAACCCGTTTTCGCTATCTACTTCTCACGAGCGAAACCTCCGAAGAATTCCGTCATGCGCTGCAAAGAGAATTCAAACTCTACCGTTCCGTAGGATCGGACGGTTCAGGAACAGTAAAGTTCACGGGATATTTTCAGCCATCGTATAAGGCAAGCCGCACGCGCAGCGAGGAATACCGCTATCCGATCTATAAAGCACCGGCTGATTTCGCCGCATGGTCGAAACCCCATCCGACTCGTGTCACACTCGAAGGCTATCAAGGTATGGGCACGCCAGTGAGTCCGCTCTGGGGCGGTGAAATCGCCTGGCTTAAGAGTCGCTTCGAAGCATTCATGATTCACGTTCAGGGATCGGCAATTCTCGAATATCCCGATGGCGCCCAAAGCGCGGTGGGCTTTGCCTGCGGCACGGACTACCCCTTTCGCGGCGTGCCACAGACGTTCCTCGATCAACATCAAGTCGCGTGGAGCAATCTGCCCGCGTTCTTTGGGCGAAATCCCGATCTGCTCGATCAGGTCTTGGCGCGCAACAATCGCTATATTCTTTTCAAAGAGATGAAATCACCAGCGCCAATCGGCAGCATCGGGGTACCAGTCATGGCCGAACGCTCGATTGCTACCGATAAATCATTCCTCCCTCCCGGAGCACTCGGGATTATCCGCGCCAATATGCCCGAAAAGGATCCGAGCGGACGCATTCGCCTAACATACACCAGCCGCTTCGTGCTCGACCAAGATACTGGCAGCGCAATTCGCGGACCCGGACGAGTTGATTTATTTATGGGGTCAGGCGAAGAGGCTCAGGTGAAGGCGAATATGATGTACTCTTCCGGCGAGCTTTATTACTTTCTACTGAATCGGGATGCCTAACCGTTTGCCGGGATCGGTTTCGCACTCGGCAGCGCAAACAGCAAATTGGGGCAATGTTAATGGGGCAATCAGGTAAGTATTAGCCAGACTCATCAGCTATCAGTTGAGATGACTGAGTATCGCAAACCAAGTTAGAACATCGCCAAAAACTCTTCTTCCGACACTATCCGAATCCCGAGCTCCTGAGCCTTGGCAAGCTTGGAGC
>CAYTAW010000600.1:0-1574 GCA_964435675.1 uncultured Bdellovibrionales bacterium | reverse complement strand
ACCAGTTCTGATGTGACGCGTTTTTATGATTCTCCGCGTGTTCTTTGGCTAATCTGCCCGCTGCTTTTGTATTGGATTAGTCGTCTTTGGCTGCTCGCCCATCGTGGATTGGTGCACGAGGATCCGATTGTTTTCGCGCTTCATGATACAGTTAGCTACGCAATCGGGATCGGCGCGCTTGGTCTGCTTGTAATTGCCGCTTAAAAGGATTTGTAAACGTGACAAAGGGATATCAATCGTGGGGTCGATTTCCGCGCACGGAAGAGGAAGTGCAGGTTATCTCCGACCGCCGCAGCGAGCCAAAAATTGGCGCTCGATTCGTATTGCCGTTCGGCAGAGGGCGAAGCTATGGCGATTGCTGCTTAAATGACGGGGGCGAGCTGTTGTCAACCGAGCGGCTCGATCACTTCATATCATTTGACCGCGCAACAGGTATCGTGCGCTGCGAATCGGGCGTCGGATTGGACGAGCTTCTCTCGGTGATCGTTCCCGCGGGGTGGTTTTTGCCGGTGACGCCGGGTACGCAATTTGTTTCGATTGGCGGCGCGATCGCCAACGATATTCACGGGAAAAATCACCACTGCAGCGGTACCTTCGGCCGATTCGTGCGGTCGTTCGAGCTGCTGCGCTCGAATGGGGAGCGCTTGATTTGCTCGCCTACCGAGAATCCCGAGCAGTATGCGGCGACTATCGGCGGTATGGGATTGACCGGACTGATCACCTGGGCCGAAGTGCAAATGATTAAGATTGAGACACCGCTGATTGACATGGAGTCGACTAAGTTCGAATCGCTCGATGAATTTTTCGATACGTCGGCGGCTTCTGATAAAAAATATACCTACACGGTTGCCTGGCTTGATTGTGTCTCCTCGGGTGCGCAATTTGGACGCGGTATATTCATGGGCGGAAATCACTTGGCGCGCGCAGCATTCACTGGAAAGAAGCTTCCGGAGTGCCGTGATGAAGTTGTCCGTCCGGCTTTTTTGACCGTGCCGATCGATTTTCCCGGCTGGGCGCTGAACAGCTACTCGGTGCGGGCATTTAACACGCTCTATTACAATCGCCAAATTAAGAAGTTCGTAAAAGAAGCGGTCCATTATCGGCCCTTTTTCTATCCGCTCGATGCCGTCAACCACTGGAACAGAATTTACGGTAAGGCGGGATTCATGCAATTTCAGTGCGTGGTGCCCAAAAGCGATCAGCGAACGGTAATGAAGGAAATGCTTGGGGAGATCGTCAAATCAGGGCAGGCTTCGTTTCTCGCCGTGCTCAAGGAATTTGGCGATATTCCGTCGCCGGGAATGATGTCTTTCCCGCAGCCAGGTGCCACGTTAGCGCTCGATTTTGCGAATCGCGGTGAGCGCACGGTCGCCCTGCTTAAAACGCTCGAGGAGATTACGGATCGAGCCGGGGGACGGCTCTATTCCGCGAAAGATTCGCTAATGTCCGCGCATCACTTCAAGAAGCACTATCCGCAGTGGAGTAAATTTTCTCAGTTTATCGATCCGAAATATTCATCAAGTTTCTGGCGTCGAGTAAGCGAATAAAAAAGGGGGCGGCGATGAGATCAGTGG
>CAYTAW010000599.1:0-1583 GCA_964435675.1 uncultured Bdellovibrionales bacterium | reverse complement strand
TCCTCGAGAAGTCCGGCATGATGATCAACCGTAAGGGCCGATTGCAGTACACGCAAGCAATTGTTCGCGCGCCGGAGACGACTCAGTCTGAGTGGCACTTCTTGATGCTGCTCGCGGCGCGTCACCGTGTCAATTTACTCGCCGGATTGTCGCAGCAGGCGCGCGTCGGCGATCGAGAATTAACCAATGAATTTTTGAAGAGTGATAAGCGCTTCGGCGCCGTTACCATTCGCCGTATCAAAGACGGGGGGATCCCATTGAGCGAAGTCATTTCGCATTTACAATCTGAAAAAGAAACCGGTTCTGTGCCGCAGCCGGCGGGAGCATAGGAAATGGAGATCTTTATTTTGCTCGTTAAAGTTATCTTCGTCTTTCAGGTGACGATGTCTCTTGGTTCGCTGTGTACCTGGATTGAGCGAAAAGGTTCCGCGTTGATTCAAGATCGCGTCGGCGCAAACCGCGCCGGCACCTGGTTCGAAGTGTCCAACCCGATTCTAAATTACACTATCATGCCCCTTGTGCGCGTGATGGGCGGGCTCGGGGTAATTAACACACTGCTCTGCGATTCGGTGAAAGGCGTCTTTAAAGAGGATTTTATCCCGGAGGGCACGAGCCGATTCCTTCATGGACTGGCACCGTTTCTCGCCACGGTGCCGATCTTTATGGCGTTTGCGCTGATACCGCTCGCTCCAAATTTCTCTGTTTTTGGTTATGAAGTTACCACACCGTTGGCACGTCTCGATGCGGGAATCTTGTTTATCTTAGCGATGGGTTCGCTCTCTGTGTATGGCGTCGCGCTGGCGGGATGGGGAGGGAACAACAAATTCTCGCTGCTTGGCGGTTTGCGAGCCGCAGCGCAAATGATCTCGTATGAATTGGCGATGGGAGTGGCGTTTGCCACTGTAATTTTAGTGTACGGCACGCTTGACCTTTATGAAATGATTGAGCAGCAGCGCGGTTTTGCATGGGGTGTTTTCACGCAGCCGCTAACCTTTGTTATTTTATTCATTGTCGGAATGGCCGAGACTAAGCGAGCGCCTTTTGATATGCCGGAGAGCGAGTCCGAGTTGGTTGCCGGTTATTTCACCGAATACTCGGGAATGAAGTTCCTGCTTTTTTGGCTTGGCGAATTTTGTGAAATTTCACTCTTCTCCTTGCTCGTGACCGTGCTCTTTTTTGGCGGTTGGCACCTTCCCTATCTTACGCTGCCGGAAGGGTGGTGGGGTTCGGCGCTGGTTGGACACCTGATACTGATGGGGAAAGTGGTCTTTTTCTGCACGCTGCAGATCGTTATTCGCTGGACGCTTCCGCGCTTCCGCTACGATCAACTGATGAATCTTGGTTGGAAGTACCTGCTGCCGCTGAGCATGATTAATTTGATGGTGACTGCAGCGGTCGTTCTTTACAAGCACGGAGCGCACTAAAAATGGTAATTCTTTTCGCCATACTCGCCGCCTTGATGCTCTCATCGGCCGTCTGCGTGGTTTTGTTCCGTAATCCGCTTCAGAGCGCGCTCTCTCTGATCCTCCATCTTGTTTCCGTTGCCGCCCTTTATGCGATGCTCGAAGCGCACTTCTTGGCGG
>CAYTAW010000598.1:0-1583 GCA_964435675.1 uncultured Bdellovibrionales bacterium | reverse complement strand
GCTCTTAAGCATCGATTATTACATTCACGAACGCATCTGGCTAAAAATCAGCTGGGGAAAAATTCCATCTTCATAAGTTATTTTTGGCGACTCGCTTCGTATTCATGCCTGCTAATCGCGTCGCTCACGTTGAAAAACAACGAACCGCTGTCTTTTTGATCGAGATGACCGCGCGCGACCACCTCTCCGGATGGCAGCTTCTCGGTAGCTTCAGCTTTCAGCGACTTCGCCATTTCAGCCCCGTCACTCAACGAATATTCAAAGCGCGGATGGTGCGTAGTAACTGGCATAGGAATTAAGGTCGTAAATTTTCCGTTTGAAATCGGCATCAGGACAATACTCGTGGTATTGAAGGAGTGGTCCGCGATGTAGTTTGCATTTCCTTTCAGAGTAATATCTTGATTGAGATATGTTCTACCGTTATCGACAACAGTCGAAATCGTTGGCTGGGGAAGCGCATCCATCTCGGCGCTGCGTTCTTGAATAGTTTTTGCACATCCCGACAGAAATCCGGTAACGGCAAGTAATCCGACAGCAACTGCTTTTCGCATCCCTTCCGGTAGGCCAAACGTGGTGTTGAGATCTGATTCTTGATTGATCTTCGACGCAATTGCAGGTTCGGCCATTACCCCCTCCGTAATTTGGGCTACATGCGCAGTCTAAGGAGGTAATGAACTCTTAAGTACAAAGTGTATTATCTATATTAATTGTTACATATTGTAAGAATAGATATTCTAATAGCGCTGGCTTCTTAGCGGCGAACCGTGGTTACCTGCGCCCTGTTCTCGGCATGCCCGCGCACTCGGTTAGCTGGGTTTTTGAGGTACATTTCTATTTCGTAACGTTGAATAGCGTTTTCAGCTCCTGGCGTATCTCTTCATCAGTATCGAGCATCATCACGATGAATTCGTGTAAATTGGTGTCCCCCTCTTGCCCGAGCCTAATACACACACGCGCCGCTATCGCATCAATTACCTCTACGAGCGATTTGAACTTGTCACCCAAAAGATGTTCAACTTCCTCTTTCCAAATGCTCTCCGGCTCCGTTTCGGGAAGGGGGGCCGCCGATTCGAGAATCGCAAGCGCACTGGGTTTCTTTTTATTCACCGATCCCGGCGCGGCTTTTACCTTCCTTGCTTTCGCGGCCTTCGTCCGCGCGTTCTTTGTGCCTACCATAGTTCTCCGCTAAGGATTAATCACCTTATTCAATCGAGATGCAGAATACTTCAAGTTATGTTCGATAATTGGCGACTCTTCGAGCAATACTGACTTTAAAAACATTGATGCCTTAAGGAATTCGGCGCGTACCATTCGGGCCGAATTTTCGTTTACAGTCCTAATTCTGCGAGCGCCACTGCTCGGATCTAAGCGATTGCGCCGGCGGTCTCCGCTCTTGGTAGCGAGAAAAACGGCGTAGTTATTGCGAACGCGATAATTTCCCGGATCAAGTTCGAGCGCTTTCTTGAAATGGCGCTCCGCTAAAATAGTATTTCCTTGCCCCTCATAGAGCAATGCCAAATTGCCATACACTGGCGCATACGCTGGATCCGCTTCTAGAACACGGAGAAAGTACCGTTCAGCCG
>CAYTAW010000597.1:0-1591 GCA_964435675.1 uncultured Bdellovibrionales bacterium | reverse complement strand
GGTATCGACAGCGGATTGTACTTCAAAATAAATATCACCCACAGACATGACATGCGGCGCCTGACGCCGGTGCCGATGCGTTTGGTTCCAGTCAACTTTTAGAAAGCTAAAAATCGTATGTAGCGCCGCCATTCCTGAGCTGGTGAGGGTACTCTCAAGTCTGGCATCTCCACGCTTCTCGCCGAAAAAGGTTTTTTCAAGCGTGCGCTCCAGATCTTGAGTGATAGAGATTGACCAGCGTTGGTAATCGGTGATTTGCGGCTCGACGCGCCCCTGCTTAGGTCCCCGCTGAAGTTCGTCCGTCCCATTGTAGGCGGGGGAGAACCACGAACTTTGTTCGTATACGCTGGAGAGTTGTTTCACGATCGTCCGATACTCATTCCAGGCTCGCGAAAGCGCTTGCTGATGACCACCGCCCAATTCGTCTACAGGGAACAGAAGCGGAGCCCGTAAAACGCGCATGAGATCAGAGATGGCGTGATTCACCACCGTTCCAACGAGTTCAAGTTGCTGCCTTAACTCATCGCGGAGTGGCCTTTCAAAAGAAAATGCGCCTGTCGCATCAATAATTGCCTTGCGCGCCGCCTTTCCCACCTCGATCGAGGGGAGCAGGCGTAGCTCATCGGGCACCATTTGATTATAGAGGCGTACAATCGTCTGCAAATCTTTCTTTGTATGGGGGGCTTCATCGTGTGCCGGTTCCCAGCAAAGGCTTCTCAATTGGTTCATCTCACGCGAGCCTTCCGACCACGGTTGCCCGGGGGCCCGTTCAACGTGCTGCGAGCCTCGGCACAGATCGGCAGCCAGGTGAATTTTTATGCGCTGGAGGCGCTCAATCATTTCGCATACATCGTGACGAAATTCACGCAAGAATAGCTGATGGTCTTTCTCGGTATACGCCTCTACCAATCCATTGCGAAAGGCAGATCCGACCATCGCCTCCGGCGAACGAATATAGAGATGCCGCGAAAGTTGCGCAAAAGTATCGCGCACTCGCTCGAACGACGGCAGTCCGGATACAAATGCCGGAGACACTGCTTCTTTCAGCTCACTCGCTTGCTCAAGAGCGGTGTTTTGCGTGGCTATATTTTTGGGCGAATTCATACATCAAAAAAAACAACCACTTACGTTATGGAGACTTTGACCAGATAGGTAGCATTTAGAAGACAGTATTACTGAAGCAAGAATCGTGGTCCGCGCGATTAGCTGATCGCATAAACGTCTATCTTTTCTGCGAATATTTCTTAGCGTTAGGAGCTCGCGAGCATGCCTTTAGATACTACCAGCAACGTATTGAGCGGTCTCGATCCGGATGAGCATTTGAGCCTACCCAGCGCGCCTTCGCCAGATTTTTCACAGATCGTTTCAGCCATTCTGCAGCAAACACTCCCGCTACTGCAGGATGCAGATCAGGATGATGTGCTGCAACCACTCTTGAAGGAGATGGAAAAAATCTCAGAAGATACGCCCTATAGCGATCCAAACTCTTACCGAACGGCGCTAGCTCGTGCCGTGTTCCTCGAAATAATTTCTGCCATAGATGATCCCGGCAACAGATACGACGCGCTAGAAAAAACACTCCGTTCTGCAC
>CAYTAW010000596.1:0-1596 GCA_964435675.1 uncultured Bdellovibrionales bacterium | reverse complement strand
GATCTGAGCCGCAAGGTTTTTATTGGTGGGAGTTGGATGTTTCTCACTACATCCTGCGCGTGCTTTCGTGGCTTGGAATCGTATGGGATATACGGACACCTCCGAAGCGGATTTATGATGAGGTCCTGGTTAGTAACGGGTAGGACATTTGTCAAATCGCAATCAGCCGCAGTCTGCAGGAGGAAGCACGCGGGTCACACTTCGCGCTGCTAATATGGGTTTCTTGGATTTCTCGTTCAACGCAATTATTTGAAAAGTCAGTTGAAGGTCGTTCGCGGAATGCTCTGCTCCGAAAGCCCGGCCGGGTGGATTTGATCACGATAACCCGCGAATGCTTAGAGAATCACCGAAACCATTTGATATGCTGTTTGAGCCGTTGTTCTCTCGCTAGGTTTTTGCCTAAAATTATAACAATTTGATCAAATTGCACTTTTTGCGGTTAGGGGGGCTTGTTGATAGATAAATTTCAGCGAATTGAGGCTATTTGTCCCCATGAGGTTAAGCATTTAGGGTTTTTGGTCGTTACGAACAATAAGCATGGAGGCTCTGCTATTTACTGAGTAGGGCGGAGGGAGGCTTTTTGGGGGCGGTAATAGCGTGACAGAGTACAATACGACTGAAAGCTGGGATTATGCCCGGCGCTTTGCGGGTCTTTTTGGCGTAGTTCCTAGCTCGTTTTCATCAACGATTCGTGGCGTTCTTTCTGATTGGGAAAAAAGCAAAGCGCTCTCGAATGGTAACCGCTTTCTTTTAGTTCGATTGTTAAAGACCGCAAGCGTAAAGGCACCTCTTTATTTTGCCTCGAAGACTTACATACCTGATAAAGTCGAGCACGAAGCGTACCTCCCTCCCGAAAAATTTCTTGAAGTTTTTTCTCCTGTAGATATTTGCTCAATAGTGGGTCTCGTATACCTGTATCGACGCGCGCGAAAATTATCCGATCCGGATGAATGGCCGTTTGTCGGAGGCCCGACGCAGAATGCGGTTGAATTAGCTGGGCACATTGGATTTGCTATGCCCGCAATCGGCGGCACGGTATCGATTCTCGGTTTAGGTTTGTGGAGTTTGGCTCAGGCCGCATTTTTGGTGCATGATAAAAAAGGATTCATTGAGCATCGGCGCGCACTGAAAATTAAAAAACAGATTCGTAGCGACGCGGCAGAGCTCGAGCGCTGGGGATGTTGCTCGTATCAAATTGCAACGGTTCTAGCTCAGGCCCTGGGCCTCGGCGTCCAGTTTGCGGAACACATGACCACGGGCTTTTCGCCCGATACACGAAATAACCCCTCGTTGAGTAAAGAGTCCTATCGTTTTGCAATCGCCAATGTTTGGGTGGAATCCCTTCAAGCGACCGGAAAAATTCCAAACATTGCACATAAGGGTGAATTCTACCCATCCAAAGGCGCTGTATCCAGGCTGGAAGATCTGGCTGCATCGATTGCCGGTAAGGGAAGCGCCTTTGCATGGCTAGAGAGGGGCAAGGAAGATATTACGCCTGACATAACACCAGCGCTATTTAGTTCTCAAGAAGCCGCTAAGTTGCAGACTGCTCCGGACGATGGAGCCGACCTCGATGATGTTCTTTCTGAGGATGGG
>CAYTAW010000595.1:0-1625 GCA_964435675.1 uncultured Bdellovibrionales bacterium | reverse complement strand
CTGCCGCCTCTACGGTGACACCCGATTCCGCCCATGTATCCTTAAGGCCGCCCCAGGAACCGAAGATTGAGTCATATTCCTCTTTTTCAGCTTCTTCGCCTGCTGCGGCCGAAACTTCAACGGCTTCAGAGGGTGCCGCAGCGCCTTCATCGGAGTATGCTGTCTGGATTTGAAAAAATAGCGGGGAAATTAGAAATGCGAAATAGAGTCCCCCAAACGACTTGCCGTTCATATATCCTCCCTGTCAATGGCAGCGCCAAAGCGCGCCGACACACCAGAGGATCTGTCGTTAAATATCCAATTCCACTAAAGCTTTTTTATCCCGAGGTCACCGGGCAAATAAGCGTTCGAATTTATTTGTGTAAGCGGGCACGGATCGCAGCAATGCGAATGGCGTGGGCGTTAGAGCGGCTGTATGTGCGCCCCAAAAATACACGCTTCGATACGATGCTCCCCTTACCAATTATCGGAAAGTGCGAAGCGGCATACGAATTTTTCGCAGAAATCAAAGTGAGTGAGCCGGCGACAACGGCTGCTGCCGTAAGCATATTGAATTTTATAGGCATAACTACCTGCTACAATAAACAACCATCCAATCTCCTATCCCGAGCATAGCGCAATTTGCTTCTGTTACTCGAGCATTTAGCTATACGCTTGATTTCCTTTGATCATTTGGACGCCTCGTCTTTTCAAAAGGGACGCACTCGGTATATACTGCCACGCTCCTATTTGGCATTTGAATGCAGTAAAACCCGATGACCGTGAGCGCTGAACAACAAGCTATTATTGATGAAGAGAGCGCCATCTTGACGGCGGTTTTGCAATCGTTGCGCGAACAAGCCGCGTACTCAGCAACTAAATTTACTATCGAGCAGGACAAGTCGCGCGAGATGAACGCCTCGATTGTCGCGACCTATCGCGCCGAAGATAAAGCGATGCTCGCGTCGGATGAAGCGGTGGCGCACGCTCTTTCGCAAAAGAAGAAATCCGACCTCAAAGGCATTCAAAAGCTTTTAAAGCGCCCCTATTTTGCGCGCATAATCGTTGAAGAGGAGCGTCCTCAAGGCACAAAAACAATCGAATATAAGCTCGGGCTCGCGGCAAATCCGGATTGCCGCATCATCGATTGGCGCAGCGCGCCAATTTCTAAGCTCTACTATGAGTACCGTGAGGGCGACGAGTACGAGGAAGAGATTTTGGGCCAAGTGCGCCTCGGGAAGATTATCTTGCGCCGCACGGTCGAGATTGAACACGGAGTTCTGCGATCAATTACCACCCCACAGGGATCTTTCGAGAAAAAGAACGGTGTCTGGAGCGCTCGTGAAAGCGGTGTGCGAACAACGCGCGCTGGAGCGGCGAGTACTCTCGCTGATGTGCTACCACTGGTTACACCGGATCAGTTCCGCATGATCACAGAAGACGCAAAGACCGCTATTTTGATTCAAGGCGTGGCAGGATCGGGTAAGACAACCGTGGCGTTGCACCGTCTTTCATGGCTAATGCAGGAAAAAAGTGCGGAACTCTCGGAGGAGAACGCACTGATTCTTCTTTTCAGTAAGCCGCTGCAAAAGTATATACTTTCAATGCTGCCCGCCCTCGATCTTGAGGGAGTGCCGGTATTCGGC
>CAYTAW010000594.1:0-1636 GCA_964435675.1 uncultured Bdellovibrionales bacterium | reverse complement strand
ATCGCGGCTTCACCCTGGATAGCTTCTCTGGATCTCTTCCCGCTCGGGCACAGGGATTTTTTTCTAGGGGGGCGATTATATCGCGGTGGCAATTCAATTGATCTCAGGCGTCGATAATTAGGAACCAACCGGCGACGTCCACTGTTTCGCCGGTGACACGTCCAAGTGGGCACGCTTCTCCGACTTTTAATCGGCCGTCCCGGATTTCCATGCGGCGATTGTTAAGAGGATCTTCGGAAAGTTTTAGGATTCGTCCGCTACATTCAACTTCTTTTGGGCATTCGGCACCTTCAAGCCACATGCCGTGCGCGTTTCTTCCAACAGCTTTTGCTCCCGCTTGGTGCACTTGAAGATCGGCCATGGCGATTGACCAATCGGCGGAAACTGCCGCGGCGCGAAATGATAGATCTGCAGGGTTTTCTTGCCTAATAAAGCGCGCTGTATCGCTGAGAAAAGTATTCGCTTCGGTGAATGACAAAAGCGGCGCACTGCGTGCGGGCGAATCATCGCGAACAGTGCCCGTGAAGCTTGCACAATTAAATGCTCGAAAAATGCCGGCAAACGCATCGCTCAATTGCATACGGGGAATCTCCTCGCCTTTTTAATGTTCCGCGATTGTAATGATCGATATCACTGCAAGCGTCAACAGTTATCGCGAATTTGGTTCCCACTTTTCAGTGATTAGCCGCGCGCCGCGGCCAAATGTAATATACTGCCAGATCCACTCGAGCAGCGTCAGCACTTTGCTGCGAAATCCAATTAAAAATAAAACGTGAACGAGACTCCACGCCAACCAAGCAATAACGCCTGTGAGGCGCAAGCGGCCGGTTTGGGCGACGGCACGGGCGCGGCCGATTGTCGCCATTTCACCCTTATTGAAGTAGCGAAACGCGGGACGATTGGCGGGCGTCAAGCTGGTGTCTTCTAGTTCCTTGCAGATAATTTTTGCGGCGAAACTACCGCCTTGAATTGCACCTTGGGCGAGTCCGGGGACCGGTTTGCCAGAAGCATCGGTCGCGTTTGCGACATCGCCGATCACGAATACATTGCGATGATCAGCAATGGCGAGATCGGGACCGACAGATATCCGTCCGGCACGATCGGTCTGCACACCTAGAGATTTAGTGAACTGCGGGGCTTTTACGCCGGCTGCCCAAAAGACTGAGCGCGCGGGGATGTGTTTCTCGAGCGTATCACGGGCACCTTTGATGGTGACACCCGACTCGTCAATCGCGATCACGAACGTATTTAGAATAACCTCGACATTCAACTCTTTGAGATCAGCTAGGGCTCGATCGGATAGCTTTTCATGCATCATTTGCAGCAGCCGGTCTCCCCCCTCGATTAAGATTATTTTAGCTGCTCGAGGATCGATGTGCGCAAAATCCTCTCCGAGCGTCATCCGGGCGATCTCGGCCATCGCTCCCGCTAGTTCGACTCCTGTCGGTCCCCCGCCCACAATTACGAATGTTAGGAGCGCCTCACGCCGCGCCGGATCGCTCTCCAATTCCGCCTGTTCAAACGCAAGAAAAAACCGTCTGCGTATCTCAAGAGCGTCTTCAATATCTTTGAGGCCCGGCGCCAATCGCTCCCATTCCGGGTGTGCGAAATATGATGTGGCGACTCCGGTTGCCAA
>CAYTAW010000593.1:0-1653 GCA_964435675.1 uncultured Bdellovibrionales bacterium | reverse complement strand
GTGGCCGTGGCCGAGAACATGCCGCGCTTTCTTGATCGTGTAAGATACAGCTCTTCCATCGCACGGGTAATGCCGACGTAGCATAAGCGCCGCTCTTCTTCGACCTCACGCGGATCGAGCATGGCCCGATAATGCGGCAAGAGTCCCTCCTCCAGTCCGGTCAAAAATACCACCGGAAACTCCAATCCTTTCGCGAGGTGCAGCGTCATCAGGGAAACATAATCAGAATTCTTTTGCGCTTCCTGTTTATCTTTTGCGTCCTCGATCGGCAGCTCGCTTCCTGAAGTAAGTGAGATTTTGTCGAGAAAGGCGCGCAAAGTTTCACGGGGCGATTCGCCGGTAAGCTCAATGCTGCGTGTTAGAGCGACTAATTCTTTCAAGTTTTCAACACGCGAAAGAGCCGTCGGATCTTTCATTTCGGCGAGCCGCGCTTTGTAGCCGGAGTCCTCGATCGCCATCTCGACGACCTTCGAGAGCGAACTTGTTTCTAGTTCTTTGAGCATGCCGTCATGCAACTTGATGAATTCGAACATGCCCTTATTGCGGCTGGCCATGCGCCGCGCCGCTTCGACCATCGAGCAGCCGTTTTCTTGAGCGAAATTATGCAATGAGAGCAACGTCTGCGCGCCAATGCCGCGCGGCGGCGTATTAATTACCCGTGAAAACGCCTGCGAATCGTTCTCGTTCACCAAGAGGCGCAGATATCCCAAGATATCTTTAATCTCTTTACGATCGTAGAAACGCAGCGCGCCAAAAATACGATAGGGAATGCTGAGCTGAATCAAAATGTCTTCAATCGATCGCGATTGCGCGTTGGTGCGATAAAAAATGGCAATACTCTTTAGGGAACGTCCCGCTTCGCGCTGCAGTTGGATCTCTTTGGCGATAAAATATGCTTCATCTTGCTCGTCTGCGGCGAGGTAAGTAATGAGCTGCTTACCCTCGACATTCTCCGACCAGAGCTGTTTAGCCTTGCGCTGAGAATTCTTCTCGATGATGGCGTGCGCCGCAGTCAGAATATTATTGGTCGAGCGGTAATTCTGTTCGAGCTTTACCGTTTTGGCTTCGGGAAAATCGCGTTCAAAATTGAGGATATTCTCAATCGTTGCGCCACGAAATGCGTAGATAGATTGATCGTCGTCTCCGACGACGAACAGATTGCGGTGTTTTGCTGATAAAATCTGCAGAATCGCGTATTGCACTTGGTTTGTATCTTGAAACTCGTCAACCAAGATGAACTGGAAGCTATTCTGATACGCGGCCGCCACATGCGGATGTTCCTTAAGCAAGCGCAGCAGGTTAACCAGGAGATCTCCAAAATCCATCGCATTCGACTGCAGCAATGCGCGCTGATACCGCTCGTATACTTCGGCAATAAGAGACGCCTCATAGCCAGACGCCTTTCCCATTTCGCCAGGCAATTGAAATTTATTCTTGGCGCGATCAATCGCCTGCAAGAAAAAGCTCGGCGAGTATTTCTTCTCGTCGACTTTCATCTCCTTGATGATTCCCTTTACCAAACTTTTCGAATCATCATCGTCATAGATCGCGAAATCGTTCTTGTATCCTAAATGTTGAGCATGTCGGCGCAAGATTTTGAGGGCTGTGGCGTGGAATGTCGCAACCCAGAGATGATCGCCGTCGGTGCCGAGC
>CAYTAW010000592.1:595-1676 GCA_964435675.1 uncultured Bdellovibrionales bacterium | reverse complement strand
GCATTTTTTTGTCTTTATTTTTTATAGCAATGGCAACACCTGCCGTGGCGCGTGATCAGTTGAAAATCGTCGGCTCATCGACCGTATTCCCGTTTATCGCGGCAACGGCTGAGCAATTTGCGCATGAGGGGAAATTCCGCACGCCGATTGTTGAAGTCAACGGCACGGGTGGTGGATTCAAAATGTTCTGCGATGGAGTGGGGGAACGCTATCCCGATATTGCCAATGCTTCGCGCCCGATCAAAGACAGCGAAATTGCCCTGTGCAAGAAACATGGGGTGCAAGACATCACCGAAATTCCCCTCGGGTATGACGGTATTGTGATTGCCAATGCGCTCTCAAGCGCCTCTTTACCGCTGACCAAAGAGCTGATCTTCCTGGCGCTTGCGCGCGAAGTGCCGAAGGATGGTAAGCTCGTCCAGAATCCCTACACACGCTGGCGTGAGATCGCCCCGAAGCTGCCCGATATGCCGATTGAAGTCTATGGCCCGCCACCGGCTGAGGGCACGCGCGACGCATTCGTTGAGTTGTTGATGCATGAGGCCTGCAAGGAATTCCCGGAATATAAAACCGCCTATGCCGACGACAAAATACGCCAGCAGCGCTGCGGAACATTGCGCGAGGACGGACGCTATATCGAGGTGCTAGGCGGAACCCTGATGGTACAGAAACTGGTGACGAACACCCAGGCGCTGGGCATTTTCAGCTATAGCTTCCTCGACCAGAACCGGGCGCTAGTGAAGGCAAATCCGATTCGTGGGGTCATGCCAAGCTTCGCAAGCATTGTTGATCGTAGTTATAGTGTCGCGCGCAGCCTCTTTATCTACGTCAAGGATGCACATGTAGGCACATCGCCCGGCTTGGCAGAGTTCGCGCAGTTTGTGACGTCAGACGCGGCCAGCGGAGAGGATGGGTTTCTGGTGATTAAAGGGCTTATTCCGCTTTCTGCCAAAGACCGTGAAGGGATGCAGGCACGGGCGCGGGCGCTTTCAGCGCATTAAACATCCAGCGCTTCGCGGAACTTATCGCCGTATAGTTCAGTCTGCTCGCGGATAAATTTAAAGCGCAGCTCGGGCTTCTT
>CAYTAW010000592.1:0-585 GCA_964435675.1 uncultured Bdellovibrionales bacterium | reverse complement strand
CTGGTTCACGCGTTCCGCTGTTTCATCCATATCTGCATCCGCAATCGCCACCTTCAGCAGTGTGCGTTTTTTAGGGTCCATCGTCGTTTCTTTCAGCTGCGGCGCGGTCATCTCGCCCAGCCCTTTGAATCGGCCGATTTCGATTTTGCTTTTATGCTTCACCGCCAGCTGCGCGACGAGTTTTTCTTTCTCTGCATCGTCGTGCGGGTAATAGGTTTGCCCACCCGCAGTCACGCGGTAAAGCGGCGGCTGTGCGAGGTAGAGATGACCGTTACTGATAAGCTTCGGCATTTCCTGATAGAAAAATGTCATCAGTAGCGAGGCGATATGTGCGCCGTCGACGTCCGCATCCGTCATGATGATAACTTTTTCGTAGCGCAGGGCCGCAATGTCGAACTGGCTTCCGGTCGAAACGCCTAGCGCCTGCATGAGGTCGGAAATCTCTTGGTTCGCGCGGATTTTATCAATCGTTGCGCTTGCCACGTTGAGGATTTTACCGCGCAACGGAAGCACGGCTTGTGTTTCACGTTCCCGCGCTTGTTTGGCCGAGCCACCTGCGGAGTCGCCCTCTACCAGAAACAGCTC
>CAYTAW010000591.1:0-1690 GCA_964435675.1 uncultured Bdellovibrionales bacterium | reverse complement strand
TGCCCAAGCTTTACACCAGTTGGGTGCTTTACGAATAATCCAGGTTGCCTGGATTATGGCGATAATCGCGAAAGCGGGGTTAAAACTACCACTGCAAACGGATTAAGGATCGCTCCAAACGCGCTGAGGTAGCAGTAGGGATCAGGAAGATAGAGTGGGCAACAGTCACAAATAAAAATAGCGCGACGTACAGCAGCGCTCCATGGTCTTTTAATGCAGCTCCGCGCAACACCCCGGCGGAAATCCCAATGAAATAAAAGATCAAAAGCACCGCACTTGTAAGACCTCTCAGGGAGAAAAAGTGGTTACTGACAACTCCAATCAAGAAGATCGAGACGAACCACAAGACGAGTCTGCCCCAATTACACTCGCTTCTAAGACTTAATCTAAAAATACGCGTCGCAAGATAGATCGCTACAACCCAAAGACAGGTGATTGCAGTCAATTCGTGCATACATTTATAGCTTCGGCGGCATTATCACCTGAAGGTGACACTCGCGAAGCTGCTTCTCGCTGACCGATGACGGAGCGTTCATCAGCAGGTCTTCGACCGTCTGAGAGAGCGGGAATGCAATTACTTCACGGATAGTCTCCTCTTCCGCAAGGAGCATTACGATACGGTCGACACCGGGGGCAAATCCGCCGTGTGGAGGCGCGCCAAATTTGAAGGCGTTGATCATGCCGCCGAATTTGTCATCAACAACGGAATTAGCATAGCCGGCGATTTCGAAGGCGCGGTACATGATTTCTGGCTCATGGTTGCGGATAGCGCCGCTCGAAAGTTCGTAGCCGTTACAAACGATATCGTACTGGTACGCATATATATCGAGCGGGTTTTTGGTATTCAGCGCTTCGAGTCCCCCTTGCGGCATCGAGAACGGATTGTGCGAGAACGCGATCTCACCAGTGAGCTCATCGCGCTCGTACATCGGATAATCAACGACCCAGCAGAACGCAAAGAGATCGCGGTCAATCTGATTGAAATCTTCGCCAAGCTTTACGCGCAGTCGCGAAAGACCGGTCGTTGTCTTGGCATCGCTGCCGGCGGCGAGAAACACTACTGAATTAGCACCGAGATTGAGCTGCGACTTGAGCGCATTCGTCTCCTCTTCGGTGACAAACTTGGCAATTGAGCCCTTTACGGCGCCGTTTTCCCAAGCCAAGTAGGCAACGCCCTGCCCCACAATCTTTGTGAAGAAATCGACGACTTCATCGAAGTATTTGCGCGATGGAACGGAATCGACATTGACGGCGATAGCGCGAATTTGCCCATTCTTGGCGATCTCGCTTTGGAATACACGGAAGTTGGAATTTTTGAACGTATCGGTGACTTCCTTAATCCGCAACGGGATACGGAGGTCGGGCTTGTCTGAGCCGAATTCGCGAATCGCATCCTCGTAGCGGATACGCGGAAATGGCGCGGGAGAAACTTTTTTCTTCGAGAGGCTGCTAAAGAGATTAGTCATTAGCTGTTCGCCAACGGCAAACACGTCTTCTTGCTCGACGAAAGACATCTCAATATCGACTTGATAGAACTCCCCGGGAGAGCGGTCAGCGCGCGGGTCCTCATCACGGAAACAGGGCGCGATTTGAAAATACCGGTCGAAGCCAGAAACCATCAGGAGCTGTTTAAACGGCTGCGGCGCTTGCGGCAGCGCGAAGAAACGGCCCGGATAGTGCCGCGATGGCA
>CAYTAW010000590.1:0-1694 GCA_964435675.1 uncultured Bdellovibrionales bacterium | reverse complement strand
CACCTTCGTTATTCTGTTCTTACCGGCAGTCAGAATAGGGCTCAGTTGGGAGACTCACGATGAAGTTCTTGCG
Organism: uncultured Bdellovibrionales bacterium; assembly: GCA_964435675.1. Classification (GTDB taxonomy): domain Bacteria; phylum Bdellovibrionota_C; class UBA2361; order UBA2361; family CAYTAW01; genus CAYTAW01. The sequence continues at coordinate 1,621 of CAYTAW010000590.1, read as the reverse complement.
CTGCCGCTTCTCATCTGGAGCTTGTACGCGCATTGTATCGGCAGGGATCGAACAAAATTAGTATTACTCCTTGCGACCCTTCTGTTTAAAGAGACACTGGGATTAAATGTTTTCGGCTTATCGCTTTACTATGCTTTTTCGAGAAACAAAGATAGATTCCCGGCCTTCGTGGTGGCGCTGATGGGAATCGGCTCTTTTATTCTTTATACAAAGGTCTTTCCTTACTGGCTTTGGCAGCCGACTTTTGACTTTTCCAGCAGACTTGGAACGTTTAGCGAATTGACTTCAAGGAAAGTCCTGTCCGGTAAAATGTTCTGGCTTTTGAAAGTATTCTTGCCGCTGACACCATTTTTATTCCTTCATACTCAGAGGACTTTAAAAATAAGCATGTGGCTGTTGCTTGGATCCGCGTACAATCTAATTGCGGTTGCGGCTACCAACGTTCCTAACATGTATGAACCGTATAACTATTACTCGATCACTCCAGCGATATTGGTTTTCATAGCATTCATTATTCCCGTTTTAAAAGATCAGCGAATAACCCGGTGCGCCTGTTTTTCGCTGATTATTCTTTCGTTTTTGGGGCAACGTATTCAGGTACGAGCAATACTCAAAGACGCTTTAGTGGCGCCATCTGCATATGCCGAGATACGAAGCGTGGTGCCTGCCGACAAAGTGGTCGTGGCGGATGAATATACGATCAGCCTTCTGGCTGATCAGAAACAGTCGTTACGAGTATTTCATGCGAACAAGATGCTTGCTCGTTTTGACTATATCGTGATGAGAAAAACCAAGCCTCAAAAACTTTCGCTCTATTTGCGAAGTTGGTCCACTCCGTGCGGGGAGACGCGCCGTTATCTAATTCGTTGCGGATTGGATAAGGTCAAACCGTCAGCTTTCGCGCCCGCGGCGGCTTCGGCTGGCGGGTCAGGCATGAAGGAGTAGGTTTCGCTACATCGCGGAAGGCTGTCGCTCGCGGGAGTCTCCGCGAAGCCGGCGTTGGTGTGCTACCGTTAAGAACAAAAATGCTTTGTTGCAAATTCATTGTTAGAGCAACCTTTCATTAAGAAAGAGAGTAGTCGAATCGCCCGAGATGCAGCACAATCATTCTATGTTAAAGATTCATACCTTTTCGGGTTCTTACAAGCAGGCCGGTGCGGCGTACAGCGCGCATTTCCAACGTGAAATTGCCGGATTTTACTCTCAGGAGTTTGGCGCCTACAAATATTCAAAGGATTTCGTTCGTGCGTGTCAAAAGGCGACGAAACGAGGGGCCCCCAGGGCTTCTGCGTTCATTGAGGGAATGGCGAGCAGGTCGCTGTTATCAGTCGAAGAGCACACGCTGTTGATGCTGCATGAGGAAGAGCTCTATCACCGAAAGTTGAAGAAGAAAAAACCCCACTGTAGTGCGGTGGGAGTAGGTGGAGAGATCAGGAGTTCCGCGGGCGCGGTGGTGGGGCAAAATTGGGACTGGAACACGTCGTATTTCCCGTGGACGTCGATCAATCGCTTTGCGCTTAAAGGATGCCCAAGGGTTGTCACTCTTTCGTATCCAGGACTTCCATTTTGTGCTGGCCTAAATTCTTCCGGCTTAGCTCTTATGTGGACGGGAGCCGGATAC
>CAYTAW010000589.1:0-1711 GCA_964435675.1 uncultured Bdellovibrionales bacterium | reverse complement strand
GCCACTGATTGTCCTATTGATCGGCCGCGCGAGTTTCGCTCGGCAGCGCCCACCACGCCTGCTGCTTGGAGTCGCGATTGCGCTGGCGCTCGGGGCGTTCGCATTCGGCTATTCGACTAAGACCCTTCATGATACGCGGATAATAATTTCCCGATTTGCAGACGATCCGCTCGGTTCGGATTCGCGAATTTTTCGCGAACGCCTCGATCAGGCCCTCGCGCAGGTTTCGCCGCTGCGCGTTGTCCGCTATCCGGATTCTCTCTCCTCTTATAAAGAAGTGCGGCGTAAATTTCCGAAAGGGCGCAAGTTCAGCATGATCTTATGGGGAAAGAGTGACGCATACACACTCCATTTCCCGGCGCAGGCCCGCGGCGATGAAGACACTGATCGGTATCTAGGACTGTCGGTCGATACCCAGATTCCGACGGTTGGTATGAGCCGCAGCCAGGATTCGGGCTCAGTGTATTTCCTGGCGGATCTGTTGGCGGCGCTCTTTATCGGCGATTCTCCCTCGGTTGATACCAATGCGCGAATTGATGCCCTGCTAGAAAGCGCGCTCCATGTTGAATCTCGCTGGCGCAGCCAGGCGCACCGCGCTCTGCCCGCCTGGCTTCTGGGTCTTCGCGCGACCGATCGCGCGATTAATGGTGACCAGTTTCAGCCGGCGGAGATTGAATGCGCGCTGAATCATTTTGCAAACGCTTCGCGCATGTTCAAAGTGGCGAATAATCCTGACCTGGCGGGAACGGTATATAATAGCTGGGGCGTCGCTCTGGCATTGAAGGGGTGGTACCTGGATGATGCGCGCGCGCTCGAGCAAGCAAGGGCGCAGTTTCGGCGGGCGGCTGAGACGAAGAAATACAAGAATCCGATTGGGCTCCCCTCTCGCGCCTGGAAGTCAGCGCGCCACAATCTCGTGCTTTTGGGCGAGAAGAAAAAACGCACTGCGCGCCATGGGGCGCATTCCGTAAAAGGAAGTTCGGCGCAGCTAAAAATTAAGGCACGGAAGCGGCGTCCAGGGGATTAGACGCCGAATTAACTTCAGCCCCATCGGAGTACGAGTCACCGTCCGTATCGGCAACTAGGGGATTCGTTTTTACCGTGAATAGCTCGTTGCCGTCGGACAATCCGTCGCCATCACTATCTGCCAGTGAGACGCTCGTGCCGAAGAGTTTCTCTTCTGCCGCGTCGTAGACGCCGTCACTGTCCTCGTCGGGACGGTTTTTACTCGCTTCATCCTGCGCCGCGCCCAAAAGGTATGAATCGAGAATTTCTGTGAGAGCTGCGTATCCGGCGGGCGCTGGATGGAGACCGTCTTTCGAGAGCAGGCGGGGATTGAGCGCATCAAATCCGAGCCGCACCGGGAACGAGCTAGAGCTCTTTTTCTTCAGAGTCGAGACAATCTTAGAAATGAAGGCGCGCTGCAGCGGACGCGATGTCGGCGAGGTTAGCGAAATTCTCGCAACCGCATATAGCGGAGCGAGACGCGCCCCATGCCCGAGCTTCTGGTCGAGAAAATTAACGAGCGCTTGCAAGTTGGCGACTGTTTGTCCCGGAGTAATTTCTTGGAAATAATCATTTCGTCCCATATCAAAAATGAGAACATCGAGGTCAGCGAGCGAGCGTTTGAGACGATTGGTTCGTGCGCTGTTTAGGGAGCGTTTAACCTCAAGCAAGATCACCACGGACAAACCGTACCCAACCGGGAACC
>CAYTAW010000588.1:0-1712 GCA_964435675.1 uncultured Bdellovibrionales bacterium | reverse complement strand
AAATATCCAAGAATGAAAATAGCGGTTTCAAAATGATTCGTCGTGGTGAGGATCTCGCTCAACTCTGAACGGGAGTATTTTGCGATTGCGTCTTCGTCTTGCGCCTTTACGAGAGTCAGTAATCTTTGCTCTGCGCTCTGTGCGGGAGCCGTAGTCGCCTCCAAGGGGTTCGCCTCGGAGGCGGGATTGGTTGTCGAAGTAGGAACTATTGCGGGATCCGGCGCCGCATCGGGAACATTTCGCGAAGATTCGTTTTCACTAGGAGATGGGATAGGCATCATAACGTCATCACCAAAAATAAACTGCTATTATTTCGAGACTACGGGAATGTCTCCGTGATTGCCTATCCGTGCGGCGTTCTGCTCTAAAAGGTTAGTGAGGTCAATATGTTATAATTGTGCTTTGCGTCGACGAACCGCCGACAATTGAATCGAAATTCACTTTCTATTCTGCTACCGGAATGGATGGTATCGGTAACGAGATGATACTCTTTTACGATTTCTACTACTTTTGGGCCGCGTCGCGTTTGGTGACTGAGGGGGAAAGTTGTTACGATTACCAGGCGTACGCGGCGCTTGTTCATCAGGCGGGATTCCCATTCGATGAGCAGCCGGCACCTTTCCCGTATCCACCGTGGACCCTTCCGCTGATCTATCCGCTCGGGCTGTTCGAATTTAAAACGAGCGCAGCGCTATTTTTTATTTTTTCGCTTATCACGATTTCGATATGTGTATTGCTGGTGGTGCGCGCTCTGTGCGATCCGCCGCTTATCGGTCGAACCCGCGCGATTATAGGAGCTGCAGCTATCAGTTTTCCCCCGTTCTGGAAAATTCTACTCTGGGGACAGATAACAGTACTACATTTTTCAGGGCTCGCGCTTTTTGTGCATTTATATCGTAAGCGCAAAGATTTCCTCGCCGGCGTTTGTCTGACGTTAACTCTTGTTAAAATTCATCTCTTTTTGATTTTCTTTGTGGCGCTTATTGGGATGGTATTTCGTACGCAGCGATGGCAGGTATTAAAAGGGCTATGCTCAGGATTTCTCTTGCTATTGTCCGTGACTATAGTTGCGTTTCCCCGGCTAATGACCGAATACGCATCGGTGATCGTCCAGTCGGCAAAAGCGCATTTGTCGATTGGCGCCTCAGTGGCGTCGATGCTTGCTCAATTTGAAGCAGGTTATTTTTATCCTGCGGTATTTGGTGGTGCATTATTTCTACTGGCTACGCTCTGGCGTGATGAAGATTCCTTGGCGAGTCTCCTGACTGTTGCGCTCCCGCTCTCGATTATCGCTGCGCCCTACGCCTGGAGCCATGATTTTCACGCTCTATTTCCAGCCTATATTGTCGTGGTGTCCACGATTGCGCAGAAGCTTTCGCGGATTGGTATTGTCGTATCGCTTTTATATATCACCGTGCAATTTGAGGTAATGCTGCTACTCGACCTCGATCCACAGCGTAATTTCATTACCGGATGTTTCCCGATTTTAATCTTTATTCTTCTGTTATTTAAAAGAAGCGCTACTTCTCAGCGAGGAAGCTGACGAAGCAAAGATCTTTCTGGATTACTTCGACACGGCGAAAGCCGGCGCTCCTTAAGAGCGCGACGTTTTCTTCGAGCGTAAATGGAATGAGGACATTTTCGAGCGCCTGCCGCTTCCTCACGATCTCAACGCCGCTGTAACCGTTACGCAGCTTGAATTGATCGTATTC
>CAYTAW010000587.1:0-1714 GCA_964435675.1 uncultured Bdellovibrionales bacterium | reverse complement strand
CAGATCAGCCCACTTCACAGGAAAGTTCACGCCATTAAATAAAATCTTGATATAGTCCGGTGCGTTGCTGTGGACGTGATAGATTGTTAGTTTGTTGCCGGGGACATAGATCGGTACGAAAAACGGCAGACCCATGATGTGATCCCAATGCATATGAGTCTGCAAGAGATGGAATTCGCGGCGGCCTTCGGCCATGGCTTTATAGCAGGCGTCCGTGATGCCGGTGCCGGAATCGATGAAGACCGAAACCATTCCTTCCGAAACTTCGGAACAGGTGGTATTGCCGCCAAAGTGGATGACTTCTTCCAGCTGATTGCTATTCAGAGCTGCGGTAAATTCCTCAATAGTTTTCAAGCCCTTGGAGCTGGCCTTGGCAGCGAGGGCTGAAATGCGCTTTAAGAGGTTTTCTTGATTGAGCGCCTGAGGCAACGAGCCGCGGGTACCCCACAATTTGATCCGCACTGGTCCGACAAATCCTTTCGCCGCTGGGAGCAGCTATCCACTAATAAGCTTTGGGGAACATAAAGAAATTTTAGGATTATTTGTTGATGAAGGCAACGATTCCTGCGAAGATTTTCTAAGAATCACGATAAGATGGGGCGCAAAGCGTGTCGCAACAAGGTCAACAGGGCGTTAGCATTACAGCCCAAAACGGTGTGTACTCCATCGCTGGCACGATTGACGAGTATGCGGACTTTTCGGCGCTGATGTCCGTGGATCCGGAAATGCGTCTGAACTTGGCAGGCGTCAAGCGGATCAATTCCATCGGATTGCGCAATTTCATGATGTTTCTTAAGGGGTGGGGCAAAGGGAAATACTCGTTTATCGACTGCCCGGTCGAGTTCGTCGATCAAGTGAATCTGATCCCTTCCATCCTAAAAATTGGCGGACAGGGCAGCATTGAATCCTGTCAAACTCCAGTAGTTTGCAAGAGTTGCGGCCGTGACGGCGAAATTAAGGTGAAGTTGCCCCAAGGCTCCAATAAGACTCAACCGGCGCTCAAAGGCAAATGTCCGTCGTGCGGGGGGGAGTTTGAGCTGGCTTCCGAGACCTACTTTCACTTCCTCCAATTTTTGCGCTAGCATCCCTTTTTCTTCCGTGATATCAGCATTCTCCTTGCGCATTCTATGCGATTTAAATTCCTGGAGGATCGATGGCAGTTCATATTCGTTTGGCTCGACATGGCACTCATAACAAACCGTTCTATCATGTCGTAGCAACCGACCACCGCAATGCTCGTAATGCGGGCAAATTTTTGGAAAAGCTCGGCTACTATGATCCAAAAATCTCTCCATCGATCATCGAGTTGAAAGCTGATCGTCTTCAAGAGTGGTATGGCAAAGGTGCGATTCTTTCGAACACCGTTTCGAAACTGGTCAAACTCAAGAAGCTTGACTTGAAACGCAATCAAGCCGCGCCTCGCACGGCAAAAGCGAAGACCGCTGCTAAAAAATAATTCGTCATTTCTCCAAGAGGCTGTTTGAAAAGGTCGAGGTCAAGGCAGGAGGAGGCGAAAAACCGGAGTTTACCTAAGGTAAATGAGGATTTTTCGCCGACAAGTAACGCGGAGATCGGCCTTTTCAGACAGCCTCTAACCGACCAGAGCCAATGGGTTAAAGTTGGCATGGTCGGCAAAGCGCACGGACTCCGCGGCGCTTTTTTTGTTTCCTATCGCGAAGACCCGATCCCGAAGAGTTATGATTCGGTCTATATC
>CAYTAW010000586.1:0-1717 GCA_964435675.1 uncultured Bdellovibrionales bacterium | reverse complement strand
CACTGTATCGGCGCGACCACGCTCGATGAGTACCGCAAATATCTCGAGAAAGACGCCGCGCTGGAGCGCCGATTTCAGCCGGTAATGGTCGATCAGCCGGGAGTGGAGGACAGTATTTCGATTCTTCGTGGTATTAAAGAGCGTTTCGAAGTGCATCACGGCGTAACTATCCAGGACAATGCGCTTGTCGCAGCCGCCGTGCTTTCGCACCGCTATATCTCCGATCGTTTCTTGCCCGATAAAGCTATAGACCTCGTCGACGAAGCGTGCGCAACGGTACGCACGGAGATAGACTCGATGCCGGCTGAGCTTGACCAGGTTACACGTCGCATCATGCAGCTCGAAATCGAGGAGGCAGCACTGCGAAAGGAGACTGATAAGGCAAGTCAAGCGCGCCTTGAAGATCTAGCGAAGGAGGTTTCGAATCTCAAAGAGAGCTCGCATTCGATGCGTGCGCAGTGGGAGGCGGAGAAAGAGGCTATTCAAAAGCTCCGTTCGCTGCGCGAACAGATTGAACAGCTGCGGCAGGATGTCGCGCGCGCCGAGCGCGCATACGATCTCAACAGAGCAGCCGAACTGCGTCACGGAAAACTTCCCGATTTGGAGCGCCAGCTCAAGAAGGAAGAGTCCGCGTTATTCCACACTCAGAGCAAGGAGCGGCTCGTTCGCGAAGTCGTTACTGAAGATGAGATTGCGCAAGTGGTCTCGCGTTGGACCGGTATTCCGGTAACAAAGTTAGTCGAAGGCGAGCGTGATAAGCTCCTCAAACTCGACTCGATTCTTCATGAACGCGTCGTCGGTCAAGAAGAGGCGGTGCGCCTTGTGGCTGACGCGGTTATTCGCGCGCGCGCCGGAATTCACGATCCGAAGCGTCCCATTGGATCATTCATATTTTTGGGACCGACCGGCGTCGGTAAAACGGAGCTCGCCAAGACTCTTGCCGCAACGCTTTTTGACAGCGAAGAAAATATCGTGCGCATCGATATGAGCGAATACATGGAAAAGTTTGCCGTCTCGCGCTTAATCGGCGCTCCGCCGGGATATATCGGGTATGAGGAGGGCGGCCAGCTCACCGAAGCGGTCCGTCGTAAACCATACTCGGTCGTTCTTTTTGACGAGATTGAAAAGGCCCACCCCGATGTGTTCAATGTGCTGCTGCAGATTCTCGATGATGGGCGCGCAACTGATTCACAGGGACGCACCGTTGATTTCAAGAATACGGTGATTATCATGACGTCGAATATCGGCTCGCCGCATCTGCTCGAAGGCATTTCGTCTAAGGGAGAAATCCTGGAGAAAACGCGGACTGCCGTCATGAACGAATTGCGCGCGCATTTTCGGCCTGAATTTTTGAATCGCGTTGATGAAATCGTGCTCTTCAAGCCGCTTCAGGTCGATGAGATTGAAAAGATCGTCGGCCTCCAGCTTGAGCAACTGCGTAAGCGCTTGGCGCTCCGATCGATTTCGCTCGAAATTACACCGGCAGCGATCCGCCATATTGCGGAAACCGGCTATGACCCCATTTTCGGCGCCCGCCCATTAAAGCGGTATATCCAAAGAGAGCTCGAAACCAAGGTCGGTCGCGCCATGCTTGCGGATCAGGCGCAGGACGGGGTGGCGGTCAGTATCGAGGTCAAAGACGGGGAATTAGACGTCGAAATTAGGAGTTTCTCGTAGGATTCTCGCGCTAATTTAAGAAAGATTCGTAGTCTTGCCC
>CAYTAW010000585.1:0-1719 GCA_964435675.1 uncultured Bdellovibrionales bacterium | reverse complement strand
ACCGTACTCAGCGTGGCAGCTGAAATTCCGCCCTTAACCGCTAATGCCAAATACCCGCAAAAATTTCCCGCCATCATGCGCAACAGATAGGGAAAGAGCGGGAATTCGCGCACAATAAATGCGGCCACGCGCGGATCTTTGAAGGGGAAAAGCGTTCGCCGCAATACGGTCATCATCTTTACTATTTCGATCACTATAGGGGAAAGTTTCGTTCACGAGGGGTTTTCACCGTGAAATCTCTGCGCTACGCTCTAATCGTGAGACTCGCCATTAAAAACGCTATTATGCGCTCGCTGACAAACGGGTTTATGGCGATCTGCATTGCGCTTAGCGCCTGCGCCACTAGGCCCCTCGAACCAGTGCCGCTCGAGGATAGTTATGCGGCGCGGCGCGAGATAATAGATCAGTGTGGAACGATTGGCGGAGAGTCCGCCGACTCAGTAACCGAGTACATCCGCACAAAGCTACTTACGTCGCTCTCCTTGAAGAACCTGCCGGAATATCCGGTTGAAATTACCATGGTTGCATGCGTCGAGCCGCTCGCCTTTTCACTCGGCAACGGGCAGATTTTATTCTCGCAAGGATTAGTGAAGCGACTTCCCAACGAATCTGAACTGGCCTTCGTGCTTGCGCACGAACTCGCGCACGAAATTCTCCGCCATCAAGACACAATTCATTCGGAAAATATGGGCGAGGCGCCGGCTGAGCTCTCCCGCGGAATGGAGCTCGAGGCCGATAGAGCGGCGATTGGGCTGGTAGCCTACGCCGGCTATGATCCGCGCAGCGCATCGATGGCGCTCAATCATTTGAGCAAGATCGGCTCTGATGATGAAGCCGCAGCGGGATATCCAAGCCCAGCAGAACGCCTTGCCCAGCTTGGAAAGCTCATCCGCTCATCGGGCTGGCGGCCTCCCGGCATCGTCAGCCGCAGACCCTACCAGCAATTGCGCATGCAAATTCTCGACGGCGCAGAGACCCGCTAATCGGTGGGTATATTTTTTTTCGTGTTTAAGATGCCGAGAATTTTTTCGGCTAATGATCGAGGCATGCGACCGGCCTTTGCGAATTCCTCCGGCGCGGCCGCACGCATCGCCTTAACGCTTCCGTAGTGCCGCAGTAGCCTCTGCTTCCTTTCCGGGCCAACGCCAGGAATATCGTCCAACACCGAGCGGAATACACGCTTGGCTCGCGATTGGCGGTGGAAGGTGATTACGAAGCGGTGCACCTCGTCGCGCATGCGCGCAACAAAATGCGTCAGTGAGTGGCCGCTGTCGAGCGCTATCGGATCCGGGCGGTGCTCGAGATAGATGCGCTCGGGCTTTTTTGCTATCTGATCATTTCTGACATCTTGCTCGGTTCGCTCTTTCGCGAGCGAGATAATATCGAGCGTAAGGCGCAGATCATCGCGCGCGCGGCAGGCCGACGCGAGCTGCCCCGGACCACCATCAATCATTAAGCAGTCTGGGAGATCCCCTTCCGTTAATCCGCGCTCAAGTCTACGGCGAACGACCTCGTGCACCGCGGCAAAGTCATCCGGTTTACCTTGCTGCTTGATGCGATATTTGCGGTAGGCATTTTTATCGGGATTGCCTTCATGAAAACAGACAAGCGCGCCTACGATATCGCTACCCTGAAAGTTCGAAATATCAATCACTTCGATGCGGCGGGGAATCTGGCGCAGTTCGAACGTTTTTGCAAATTCACGCGCAATCTCCATAT
>CAYTAW010000584.1:0-1720 GCA_964435675.1 uncultured Bdellovibrionales bacterium | reverse complement strand
GTGTTCTCGTACAGATAAAAAGATCGACGTCTCTCCGTCTTGCTGCAACCGCAGGATTCAACAGATCGATCCATTCCAAATGAACGCAATCCAGAATCCGTTGAGGCAGTTCCCATGCGACGCTGGAAATTTCCTTACTGCTGTCAAAGGCTGTATGGCGGGAAACTATCGACAGATGGCGACTCTGAATTTCAAGGAGATCAACGGACTCTTCTTGACTTCGGGTTAAAAAGTGCAGTGAATTATCCGAGGCTTCACGCAAGCACTCAATGTCCATACTCTGAGCGTACATCTTAATCTTCCACTGACTGTACCACGCGAGCGCCTCCTCACTGAGAGAGCCTTCTACAGGTTCATTCTCGCCGATAGGATAGCGTTTTTCAGCAACTTCCCGAATAAACCCATCGAGAAAGAGCGTATATGCATACGCTTGGTTCGCCCGAGGACCGCATCCAGCACAGATGGCGCTTAACTCAAAAATCCCTTGCCGTTCTTTTTCAGCTATAATTTTTTCAAGTTGAGGGCGAGCGAGATCAAACAGTGTAGGATTCGCAATAAAACTGAATAGCGAAGAAGTTGCAGTGCCTGCTGTAGAATTTTGATCGTCAGTAGGCAGCGTCAACCACGGGATCTGAGAATTTCGAAACGCTTCATCCGTAACAATAGCCTGGGCGTACTCAGCAAGCGTCATCCCCTGTTGCTCAGCACCGTGGACGAAGTGGGCCGTAAGGAATCTATGAAAATCGAGACCTCCAACCGGGGCGCGATACGGCTGCGAAAGCTCGACTGTTGAATTTTCATCAATCGGGAACATCGTATCGGCATTCACTTCGTAACTTCGCATCAACTTTTCGTCAATGAAATCCCAGCACGTGCCCCGCACGTCAATAACCTCACCACCGACAAGCGGTAGCGACACATGATAGGTGCGGTAAAGACGGTGAGGGAAATGTTCAATGCCGATGGCTTGCACAATAATGGCAGAAAGTTCGTGTAACTTTTCGTCGACAACTTGTCCGTTAAAATTAGGTCGGACGTTGTTTCCGCCAAAAGTGCCCCCAGCATCACCAATGCTTGCTAATTCTGGCGCGGAGGCTGTTATTGGATCCATGACATCTGAAGAATATCAAAGCTGTCAAAGCTAGTCATGGCTCGCGCCGGAATAGTAAATATATCCAAGCGATTGCATGATATCAGATAATTTCGCATACCATGCATTTGTGGGCTGGCCAGTAGCCCCTGCCCTTTAAGAAAGTACACTATTGTGTACAACAGAAATGAGACCGCGCCAGCGGCGATAACTTTCAAAAAATTGCATGGGGTGAAGCGCCGTTCAGGCGCAAGGGGCGCGCAGCGGCCCATGGGCCGGAGCGCCGAGCGCGAAAAAACGTCCCCGAGAGGGATCGAACCTCTGACCCCAAGTTTAGGAATTTTGAGATAGCTCAATCTATACAACCACTTATAGTGTAATTACGGTTGGTTATCAATTGTCACGTGTTGTGAAAATTTGAGGTTTTACGTAGCCATTGGCACGTAAATGGCACGCACAAATATCGTGTCTCTAATTATCGCTCCTGATTCTGTCGTCTAAAATCCGCAGCAAATGACTCGCAAAAAGTATCAGCTCAATCGCTTCTCGCGGATTGTTGAAAGCCACATGTCTATGGCTCGATGGGTTTTTGAATCGAGCATAGGCGCCGGCAAACAGGAACATCAATGC
>CAYTAW010000583.1:0-1734 GCA_964435675.1 uncultured Bdellovibrionales bacterium | reverse complement strand
TCGGGTTTCACGGTCGCGTCAAGTTCGGCGAACAGCTTGGATTTGATCTCGGTATTCTCGATGATCGCTTCGATAACTAGATCGCAATTGGCGAGGTCTTTTATTGACGCGGCACGTCGCAGGCGCTTTGTCGCGGCGTTCTGTTCTTCGGTGCTAATCTTTCCCTTGGCGACCATTTTTTCGAGCTGCGCTAAAATCGACGCATGGCCCTTTTCGAGCGCAGGCGTGACGGTGTCGAATAGTACCGTTTCATACCCTGCCTGAGCGCTTACCTGTGCAATTCCGGCGCCCATCTGACCGGCGCCAATAACTCCAACAATTTTGATTGAACTCATATATCCGTCGACTTAAAAAGCTAGCCAGTCGCAAGTATCCTCGCATTGCCTGTGGGTGAGCAAGGAGAATAATTAGCTCGATTTGATGGGTAAAATGGGGCGGAATAACCTCCTTTGACGCTCAGCACGACTGAGCCCGCCGAAGTAGCAAAAGGCTTCCTCTCACTCGCTGCGCTTACTTAGGACAGGCTTGAGATTTTGGGGGGGCGGCGTTATAAACAGGTGTTCGATTCAACCCCCCTTTTTTGTGTGAGTTCTTATCTATGTTCAATCTGATTACTCAGGACTTGGCTGTCGATCTTGGGACCGCGAATACGCTGATCTATCAAAAGAATAGCGGAATCGTCCTTAATGAGCCTTCAGTCGTCGCGCTCAAAATGGAAGGGGGACGCAAGAAGGCGATTGCCTTCGGCGCTGAAGCAAAGCAGATGATTGGCCGGTGTCCCGAAGGCATGAAAGTTATTCGCCCGGTGCAAACGGGGGTAATCGCTGACTTCGAAGCCGCGGCAATGATGCTGCACCATTTTCTTACCCGCGTGCGTAGCAAAACCTGGGGTGTGATGAAACCGCGCATCATCATCGGCGTTCCATCGGGAATTACCGAGGTTGAAAAGCGTGCGATTCGTGAAGCCGTGGAAGGCCAAGCACGCGATGTTAAATTAATCGATGAAGCAATGGCTGCCGCAATTGGCTGCAACCTTCCCGTTTCGGAAGCTGTTGCCAGTTTGGTGGTTGATATCGGCGGTGGCACGACTGATATCGCAGTAATTAGTTTGAATGACGTCGTTTACTCCGTTTCAGTTCGTCAGGGCGGTGACGCCATGGACGAAGCGATCGTCAACTACATTCGGCGTAAGCATCATCTGCTAATTGGGGAAGCGACTGCTGAAGCGATAAAAAAGACTATCGGAAATGCGCACCCTGATTTCGACGGACAGGTAATGGACGTTCGTGGACGGAGTCTCGCAACTGGTGGTCCGGCCGTACTCCGCATTTGGAGCGAAGAGATTCGTGAAGCTCTTTCCGAGGTTCTCTCGGTGATTACGGCAGCCGTACGCCAAGCGCTGGAGAATACCCCGCCGGAGCTCGCTGCGGACATTATTTCTTCGGGCATCTGCTTGGCTGGCGGCGGGGCGCTGCTTCCCGGTTTCGACAAGTTCCTTAGCGAGAAGCTGTCTACTAAAGTTAAGGTAGGCGAAGATCCTCTTTCTGCGGTCGTTGAAGGTGCAGGACGTTGCCTCGACCAGGAAGATCTTTATCGCGGAGTTTGGTTCTAGTCGGCGCGGAGTCAACTATGGCGCGAAATATCGCAAAATCGCACGACGCATTTTCTAAAGCGCAAAAGTTATTTCCGGGGGGAGTTAATTCACCGGTGCGCGCCTTTCGCTCGGTGGGTGGG
>CAYTAW010000582.1:0-1740 GCA_964435675.1 uncultured Bdellovibrionales bacterium | reverse complement strand
GGTTGAATCTGTGCTTGAAACGGAAAGCGGAGAGTACCGTTTTTCCGGCGTGAGCATGGGAAACCCGCACTGCGTAATCTTTCGCGATGATATTGAATCTATCAACCTTTCACAGATAGGACCGGTTATTGAGAACCACGCCGATTTTCCAAAACGCATCAATGTAGAATTCGTTTCCGTAGTTTCGCCGCAGCATTTGAAGGTGCGCGTCTGGGAGCGGGGCGCGGGGATTACGTTAGCCTGCGGAACCGGAGCGTGCGCTTCGCTCGTTGCGGCGGTGCGCACCAAGCGCGCCGAACCGCGCGCACGCGTCGAGTTGCCGGGGGGATCGGTTGACGTTACCTGGGATCAAGAACGCAATCTTGTCTTTATGACGGGCCCGGCTGAAAATGTCGGATTTGTCGAGTTAGTTCCAGCGTTTTTTGAATCGCGAGCGTAATGAGTATGGTTTGGGGAGCATTTCAATTCTCGGGTACCCACACGGCTATTGCCACGCCGTTTACCGCGGACGGATTGGCGATCGATTATAAATCGATGGACGCGCTGATCGACTTTCAGGCTGCCAATGGCGTTCAAGGGATAGTCGTCTGCGGCTCGACTGGAGAAGCCGCCGCGCTTTCTGACGGCGAGTACCGGGACGTAGTAAAATTTGCGGCTGAAAAGTGTCGCGGCAAGCTGCAAATTGTAGCCGGTATCGGCACGAACAACATGCAGCGCGCGCTGGAAATGGCAGATTTTCTCTCGGGCATATCGTTGGATGGCGTTCTGTGCGTAACGCCCCCGTATTCGAAGCCGACCCAAGCGGGTCTGATCGAGTTTTTCCGGCAGGTCAAAAAGGCGCTCAAGCATCCGATGATCGCGTACAATGTGCCCGGACGCACCGCCGTTAACCTCTTAGCGGCTGCGACCGCGCAGCTTGCTAATGAGGGAACGATCGCCGGATTAAAAGATTCAACGGGATCGATTGAGCAGTTACTTGAGATTCAACGCCTTCTCGAAAAACCGCTTCCGATTCTCTCCGGCGAAGATATGCTTGTCTCGGCGATGATGGCTTCAGGAGCTTCAGGAACAATTTCAGCGTCAGCCAATATAATTCCGAAAAAAATGGCGGCGATCACAGCGGCGGCGCTTAATAAAGACTTTGAGGGCGCGTATCGCGCCCAGCTTTCCGCAATTCCGGCGATTCGCGCGGCTTTCCTTGAGAGCAATCCTATCCCGGTAAAGAGTGGTTTGTGGCAGCTCGGCGTAATTGCGCATCCTACAGTCCGCGTGCCGCTTATGACTGCGACCGACTCCACTCAAAAGGCTCTCAAGGAAGCGCTCGGGATATGACGCTGAGAATTGCGATTGTCGGTGCCTCGGGAAGAATGGGAACCGAACTCCTCAAAGCCGCGTCGGAGATCGGCGAATTCGAGATTGCCGCAGCAATGGTTTCGAGGGATTCCAAATCACTTGCCCGCCGTGACGCTGCCGCGACCGCCTTTGTTCCGTTTGACGGCGAATCGCTTCGCGGACTCGACGGCGTCATTGATTTCTCGACGCCGGCTTCGAGTGTCGCCTGTGCTGAGGCGTGTGCTGCTTACGCAGTGCCGCTTTTGGTTGGAACAACCGGATTTTCGGAGACAGAGACGGAACAAATTCGCGCGTTCTCAAATAAGACTCCAATTTTAGTCGCGGCGAATACGTCGCTCGGTGTCGCGGTACTTGCCTCTCGCCGACGTCAGGATTTTGCCTGGGCCG
>CAYTAW010000581.1:0-1742 GCA_964435675.1 uncultured Bdellovibrionales bacterium | reverse complement strand
CCCGCACACCCCCAAAACGGTGTGCATTTTTGTATCTGCAAATCTGCGAACGGAGCATCTCATGGCCGAGCTTAATCCCGCGAAATTCATCCGCGAAGTGCGCAGCGAAGTCAGCAAAGTCAGCTGGCCAACGCGCAAGGAAACCATGGTCTCGGTGACGATGGTGCTGGTGCTGGCACTGATTGCCGCACTGTTCTTCCTCGCGGTGGACGGCCTGTTTGCCTGGGGTATCAGCCAGATTCTCGGACTGGCGAAATAAATACGTTAGAAGATTCAAAGAATTTTAGGAGCATACACATGAGCGAAGCAGCAAGCAACGAAACCCCGGTAGAAGTAACCAATGCACCGGTGGTGACGAACACGGAGAAGGCCAAGCGCTGGTATATCATTCACGCGCATTCCGGCTTTGAGAAAAAAGTCGCGCAGGCGATTCTGGAAACGGCTGCACAAAAAGGCCTGACCGGCGCGTTTGAACAAGTGGTAGTGCCGACCGAGAACGTGGTGGAAGTGCGCCGCGGCAAGAAAACGCAGGCCGAGCGCAAATTCTTCCCCGGATATGTACTCGCCAAAAGGGACATGACGGACGCTACCTGGCAGATCGTGAAAACGACGCCGAAAGTGACCGGCTTCCTCGGCGGTAAAGGCATTCGCCCGCAACCGATCACCGACCGTGAAGCGGCGGCGATCTTCAGCGCGGTGGAAGATGGCGTGACCAGCCCACGTCACACCGTGCATTACGAAAACGGCGAGAACGTCAAAATCATCGACGGTCCGTTCGAGAGCTTTGTCGGCGTGGTGGAAGATGTCGATGAGGGCCGCAGCAAGCTGAAGGTCTCGGTGAGCATCTTCGGCCGCGCAACGCCGGTCGAGCTCAACTTCGACCAGGTGGTCAAGGCGTAGCTTTTTTGCGTGAAGGGGGCTCTTTGCCCCCTACGCTCCGCTGACCCCAGCCGCACGCGGCTCGCGCCATAAAGCGCTACGCAGGATAATCACGAACGTATTGCTTTGTAGCGCGCGGGCGCTCCTAGCATCTCATCCATGTTGACCGAAATGTCTGTCGCGGCGCGCTATCAAGACTTTATTAGGCTCGCTGCGGGTGCAGGCAGCAGATGCCCTTTGCGGAGGATGTTGCCGACGGTGCTGTGTGGCACTTCACCCGAAATAGCGGCCATTTTTTCCATTGCGATGCTTAACTCAGGACACAGAACGCTGGCGGCGCGATGTAGTTTTTCCGGATTCTTGGCAAGCTCCCGAATGCGTTCATCATTCAGGCCAAGTGCTTTGATAGCCTCCACGCTTTGCGTATATTTCTCGTCGATGAGGATTTCGGCAGAAAGATTTTTTCTCTCAGCCTGCGCACCCATTTTGCGCCACATATCGGCGACGACGAGCTCGAGCTTGGTGCAGTACGACACATCGAATTTCGCGCCTGCAGCTTGCATCTCGCGTGAGGCTTCAAGGGTGGCATAGGCAAAATCGCCATCGTTTTGCATGAAGTTTTTATGCAGCCGCGTGAGGATGGCGTTTTTGGTAGCATCGTCGCAGTCAAGGCCGCGCAGCGTGTCGAGCGGGAAAAAATCAAGATAGACCGGGCCATAAGTCTCGCGGATGGCGGCACTCACAAAGTCGTTCTTGCGCCGGGCGAACGCCGTATAGGTCTCAAGCAAGCGCTGAAATTCGCTTCTGAAATTCTCTGCCGTGAGTTTGGCCATGCGGGCTTTCTGCAAGGGGTTATACACTGT
>CAYTAW010000580.1:992-1751 GCA_964435675.1 uncultured Bdellovibrionales bacterium | reverse complement strand
GCGATATCCACCGAATCAGCCCCATAGTTCGAGAAACTAGCCAGATTGCGGTTTTGGTCGATAGCCGCAACAGATACAACTCCGTCGTAGCCGGCCGGATACGATGCGTTCTGGTCGTTATTATTTGCTTCGTTGCCCGCTGCCGCGACGAACACAATACCGGCATCGGTCGCGCGTTTGATTGCAGCTGCCAAGCTCGCAGAGTAACCACCACCGCCCCAGGAATTGCTTGAGACGCGAATGTTGACGCCGCGATTTTTCATATCGACCATGTAGTTAATCGCTTCGATCGCCGCAGCGAGACTGCCCGAACCGCTTGCCGAAAGAAACTTAAGTCCCATTATTTTTACGCGCCAGTTAATACCGGCCACACCTACACCATTGTTACCAGTTCCGCCGATTGTACCCGCACAGTGCGAACCGTGTCCGTTATCATCGAGTGGATTTCCGGTGCGACCGATCGCACTGATGCCGTGCACGTCATCGACGTATCCGTTATGGTCGTCATCAACTCCATTCCCAGCGACCTCTCCCGTATTAACCCACATATTCGCTGATAAATCTGGGTGCGTGTAGTCGACTCCGGTATCGATAATGGCAACCACAATATCTGAGGATCCGGTTGAAACATCCCACGCCGATGGCGCGTTAATGCCTTTCGAGGCGCTCAGCCCCCAGAGCGAGGAGAATTGCGGGTCATTCGGAGTCACATCGCTCGCCTTGAGAACATAATTAGGTGAACAGCTTGTAACTTTGCCG
>CAYTAW010000580.1:0-982 GCA_964435675.1 uncultured Bdellovibrionales bacterium | reverse complement strand
CCGGTTTTCAAGAGGTGAACGCACGCATCTTGTGAAGCGTCGTATGGGGATATTGTGTTTGCCGTCTGCAGCGAGCTTGTCGCAAATGCTGCGGTCTTTGCGCCTATAGTAACGAGCGCGGTATTCGAATTGGCACCGAGCGTTTCAACACTGTGGACTGGAGCCGCGCTCGAAGTGACCTGCGACGCGCTAAGCGCCGCGGCCGTACGTGGATATTCCACGACGTACTGGTTCGCATAGACCTGCAGATCTTCTGCAGCTGCGTTTGCTATGCCTAGTGTGAATAACGTAGCGGCAGCAAGAAAACAGCCGCGAGAGACCCTATTTCTGCGATTACCTAAAGACATTTCCAACTCCCCTTGTTACAGCCCCATGTCAATCCGTTGACATCGCGGTAGTAATCGGGGAGTTTTTACGCGCTCATTATGTTTGGGAGCTAAATCGCCAGCTGGATTTTTGTAGAGACCCTAAGAATTTTTCGTAGATCGATGATTAGAATTTTGACAGTGATAGAGCCTTGATAATGCACAGTTAAAATCGACAAAGCCTTCACAATTCTATTGGATAGGCGCGGTGGCGATTAGATTGATCGTTCGACTATAGAATTTAAATCAATTGACGCACCGCTCGGCAGCCCATGCGTACTGGGAACGACACCCAGAGTCCGTGATGGAATTCCCTCTCCAATCCTGGAGCGATAAAAATAAGCTAGGTTCCAGCCAATTGCGAAACTTCCAGTTCTCCCTCCCGCACGAAGCGCGCGACGTTTTTGGCGTTCAATAGCGCTTCGGCGTTGGTGCGCTTCGGGGCTTTCGGTGTGCAGAATATCTGGTACCCCACCTTGCCCTTTTCGAACTGACGCACAACCTGATAACGGAATCCGGTGCTGCCAATTTTGGTCATCACATCGCGATCCGCAGTTCTCTCACTGGTAATCTTCCCCTTCCCGGCGTACTGTTCGAGGAAAAATCGAGCCCTCTCC
>CAYTAW010000579.1:411-1759 GCA_964435675.1 uncultured Bdellovibrionales bacterium | reverse complement strand
CCACATATCTCAAAGAGCGATCGCAATTTGGAAAACCACTAGCAGATTTTCAAGGTTTGCAATTCATGCTGGCAGACATGCGCATGCAGCTCGAAGCAGCCGAGCTCCTTACCTGGCAAGCGGCGCGCGAAAAAGACCTTCACCCCGATTCTGAAAACAATGTAATCTATCCCTCATTGGCGAAATGCTTTGCGACTGACGCCGCTATGAAAATTACCACCGATGCGGTGCAGTTATTTGGGGGCGCTGGGTACATCAAGGAACATTCGATCGAACGCTTGATGCGCGACGCCAAAATGCTACAGATCGTAGAAGGGACGAACCAAATTCAGCGAATCGTCATTGCGCGCGAGATGCTCAAACATTAGGCCGTCACCGCCTATGCCCCCCACCCCCTGTATATACTGAGCGCAGTTTAAATTTCCGTTTTAATAACTGAATTTTCATCGCGAAACATATTGCAGAGGCGGAGCACCTAAAAACAGAAATTTTAATCGTGAGCGGTATACAATTTTTCAATTTGCGCTGCATAGGTCTTGATAACCAGGGTGCGCTTAACCTTCAATGTTGGCGTCAAAAATCCATTTTCCATTGAGAAATCGCTATCTAATATTAAAAACTTCTTGATTGTTTCATAGCTCGCGAGCTGCGCATTAATTGCCCCGATTGCATCGGCAACCAACTGCTTTGCGGCGGCGTCCTTCGAGTACGGTTGCGAGACTTCCATGCCGCGCGCACGCGCAGCCTCTTCGAGTTCGGCCGAATTAAGGGTGACAATCGCGCAGCAATATTGTTTTCCCTCGCCAACGAGAACGACCTGAGAAAAGATAACGTTCGTCTTCACGAGCGCTTCAATGGCGTCGGGCGCAATTTTTTTCCCGCCAGAAGTAACGATCAGCTCCTTTTTTCTGCCCGTAATTGATAGATATCCGTCAGCAGAAAGGACCCCGACGTCACCGGTGTGAAACCAATTATCGGAATCCCACGCATCTTCTGTAGCTTTTTTTCGACCATAGTATCCAATTGCTATATTCGGGCCTCGAAAAAGAATCTCGCCGTCATCGGCAATGCGCAGCTCGATATCATGGCTGAGTACTGGACCCACCGTACCGATGCGATTTGAATTGGGCCTATTCACATTTGTTGCGACACACGTTTCTGTCAGCCCGTACCCTTGCAGCACACAAATGCCGAGCGATTCGAAAAAATAATTAACCTCTTCGCCAAGTTTTGCGCCGCCTGAGATTGCGTTTACAAAATTATCGCCAAAAAGTTTTCGCTTGATAATCTTGCGCAGCGGCGTCGTCAGCGCATAGGGCCGGGCGAGCGCGGCCCCCACACCCCCGTG
>CAYTAW010000579.1:0-401 GCA_964435675.1 uncultured Bdellovibrionales bacterium | reverse complement strand
CAGGGCATTTTGCCGGATGCGCGCCGAGGAAATCATTATTCTCATTAATCCCGCGCTCAATCCGCGCCGCGCCGCACGCTGCTCGACACCCAGCTTTAACTTTTCAAGAATGCGCGGAACGAGCGGAATAATCGTCGCGTTCGCTTCGGCGATATCGCGGGTGAGAGAATTGGGGTCGAGACGCGACGATTTCTTATCGGTAGTGGCCGGGAAGTTGAGCTGCGCGCCCGCAAGGCAGCCGATGTAGGCCATCAGCCTCGCGAACGAATGCGCGAGCGGCAAAAAAAGAATTATCGAGCTTTCCGAGGTATACATCCCCGCCTCGTACGCTTGCCGCAAATTAGACAGGTGGTTTCCGTGGGTTTGCATCACGCCTTTTGGCGGGCCGGAAGTGCCAGATG
>CAYTAW010000578.1:0-1782 GCA_964435675.1 uncultured Bdellovibrionales bacterium | reverse complement strand
CTCACCTGATATTCATCGCCGAGCAACTTAGCCATCGTAGCGACGATATCTTCAACCACGCTCATGCCGAGCTGCTCTGAGATCAACCGCGAAGACTTATGCAGCAGTTTGGCGATTTCGCGCCGACTAGCCACCCGTGACGGCAGTAAGTAATCCGTCAGCAGCAATGCCTTGTTCTCCGTAAATGACCAGGCATAGAGAAGTGATGCATCGTGCGCTTCTTCGAGGTGCGCTTTGGGCATCTGTAACGTTTCGAGCAAGCGGCTGCTAATCGATGCGGTGCGGAAAATGTGACCGGAATTTTTTTGACCGAGCTGCGTAAACAGTTCTTGCGCAACCTGACTAACCTTCGAATTCTCGCTAAAAAATTCCCACTTCGAAAATTCGGGAATATTCGATTCACGCAAAAAAGAAAAACACTTGAGCTGCACATCGCGCAGTCCGCGCTCATCAAGGCTGGAAAAGCATAATTGAGGAACGCTCAACTCCTTTCCCGCTCTCGATTCCCTTGAGATTTTCTTCTTCGGTTGCGGCGGTGCCTTCTGCCCAACCGGATGGCTCTTTAAATACTCAATCGCCCCGAGCACATCGCCGGCAGTGGTCGGCACATCGAGCGCAATCGAATGGTGGATAACCTTCCCGATCCGGCTCTCTTGACGCTGCATATTGGGGCCAAGAAAAACAAAACTGTGCTTTGCCAAGGCAGTCGTCTTTAAAATTTGCGTCAACTCCTCCTCAGGGGAGCTGTTTGATGGAAACGCGACGATAATATAAGGATTTCTCTTGTCGGAAAGCAGCTTGAACAGCTCGGGTAGCGACGCAGCGAAGAGGACCGAGACGCGTGGCGAGTAAATTCCACGCACAATTTGAGCGTATTCGTCGCTCGAAAAATCTACGAAGATAATCGTATCTTGCATTGCGTGGGGGATCCTCAATACTACTCCAACTATTGTTATCGTCAGTCTAGAACTTGACCTTAAAGTCTTCGAGCATGTTTAGATACGCTGGCGAATAATATCGAAATATATAATAGTGCTAACACGTTAGAGAATAGGAAATACATATATGAAAATCCGTTTCGAAAAGAAATTCGCCGCAAATAATGCCTGCGATCTACGCGTGTTCGCAATTCCAAGCGAAGAGTTCAAAGACAAAAAATCGAAAAGTAACAAAAAATACACCCAATTCATAAAGCGAGAAATTGGCGAAAATGTGCCCGACATTTTACAGCAGCAAGCGTTCTCCGCCGGACATGGCGAGCACGTTACATTCGCCTCGACGCGCGGAAAGCGCGCGCCGACTGCCATGCTAATAGGCGTCGATCACGGGAAGAAACTGAGCACACGTGCGCGGCTCGAGCAGTTTCGAACACTCGGCGCGACGATTGCCGCGAACGCCGCGCGTCTTCACGCTCAGCGCGTCGAGATATCGCTTGAAAATCTGTGGGTAGGCGGGGACGAACCGCTTGAAGCGCTCTGGGAAGGACTGGTCCTCTCAAGCTATCAATACCGACGCTACAAGACCGACAAGAAGAAAGCGGCTAAGGAAATCCAGTCTGTCTCGCTGGTGAGTTCTCGCTCACCAAGCAAAGGGTTTGCTGCGCGCATGGAGTGCATCTGCGATAACGTTATGTTCGCTCGCGATCTCATCAACACGCCGCCAAACGATCTGCGCCCGAGCGACCTAGCCGCAATTTGCAAAAAAACCGCCAGAGAAAGCGGGCTTACAATAAAACTTTACGATACACGCGCGCTGCAAAGAATGGGCGCCGGTGGCGTACTC
>CAYTAW010000577.1:1154-1798 GCA_964435675.1 uncultured Bdellovibrionales bacterium | reverse complement strand
GTACTCTTCCGCGATCCGAGCCGCTTCGCATTCGATTTGCCGAAGCATCTTTTGAATCAGAAAGGACCCGATTTCTTATCGGGAGCTTGGGATAATTTTGGCATGGACGATCACGAGAGCCACTTCGAAGCCGAAGAGACGGATGAATGGTCGTCCTTCAGCTCATTCGGTAAAAAGAAAAAGCAGTCAAAGAGCGGCGAGGTCTTTATTCTACGCACCGCCGATCAGCTCAATCGAAAGTAAGAATTAATTAGGAAACAGGCAACTCGTCCCACTCAAGCTCATCGGCGAGCGCGTCGCGAAACCAGTTCTTCTGCGCAACGATCAATTTGTGATTGTACTCGAGGTCCTCAACGGTAACTCCGGCCGCTCCAAGACTCGCGCTGAGCACCAGGAAGTGACCCACAAGGCTAACCTTAATGCCGACTAAGCCGTCGGCAATCTCAAGCGCCGCGGCAAGCATTTCGTGCGCACCACGCACTGGAACGGTGCAAATATTTACGCCCATATAAATCGTGGTTTCCTGCGGCTTGCGCAAACCCTCGACCAAAATTTCCAGCTCCTCATTGCCTCCAAGTGAAACCATCCAGCGCGCGTTATCGGCGTTCTTATCGCCTTCACACTTACTCGGGTCGAATCCCAGA
>CAYTAW010000577.1:0-1136 GCA_964435675.1 uncultured Bdellovibrionales bacterium | reverse complement strand
CGACCAGCCGAAACGGATCTTTTCCTCCGGTAATTTTGTGAATATTGAGCGTGGCGAACTTCTTAATTTTACTGGTCATAATCTATTAGCGTAACTGAATAATTGAAGGTCTTTCAAGACTTACTAGAACTCGGCAGAGGCACCATTATGCTCAAGGTGGGGTTTTCCCGCCTCCTCAAAATAATCGCGGCCCCCAAAAAAAACCATTTAAGAATTTTCCCTAGTATGTCGACCTACCCCTCGTAGAAAGGATTCTCGTCGGCGACCAAGGATAGGTTATCACTTATGGATCTAGGAAAAGCTTAGTAATGCCAATTACTTAGCAGCTCCACGGATTGTCAAGGACGAGGAATATATGAACATTGAAAGCATATCTAGGCTTCTAACTCCGTTTAGAAGCGCATCGCAGGAACAAACCGCAAAAACTGAAAACGCAAAACCTCAAGCCGAGGAAGCTGTCGCAATCTCATCAGGATTCGGCAAAGCAGCGGCATTAGGGGATGGTGCAGCCGATCGCTCGCAAAGAGTGGCGGAGCTGAAGCAGCAGGTTGAAGCCGGGACATACCGTCCCGACACCAACGCAGTTGCTAATGCAGTGGCTCGCGAATTGTTCGCATAATAATTGGGGCGCGGCGTGCTGTAGTATTACGCGCGCTGCGCCTCGCCTCATTTTGCCCCCTAGAGCGACGGACGTCATTCTTTTACACTTAAAGAACCGTTACCGTTTGTACGGAAAAAGCTTCTCCTCGCCAATTAATCTCGATCTTCCACAAGCGCCGCCCGACGCCGATAGCGAGTATCAAATCAAATTTCACCGATCAAATGGCGCGCGGCGAGTCGATCAAATCTACGCTAAAACTTCGAAAGCGCGCGGCTCCACGCTCATCCACTATCAAGGCCTGCGCTTTTTTTGCGTCAGACGCGCGATATGTATACCAAGAAATCTCGAAACTACTCGCACGGGCCTGCGCCTGCTCTCTAAGTCAATAATCCCGATCGCACTGGCAACTGCCGGAGAAGTGGTTCTACACGCCAGCGCATTTTCAATAAACGGGCGTGGGTATCTGGCAATCGGCGAAAGCGGCGCGGGCAAGTCCACGCTCGCCTCGTATGCCGCGCTGCAAGCCGGAGCGCAC
>CAYTAW010000576.1:0-1800 GCA_964435675.1 uncultured Bdellovibrionales bacterium | reverse complement strand
GTCGGACACTCGTCGGGAGTGTCAGCGACGATGGTGCCGGAATTTCGCTGGCGTTAATCCGAGAGAAGATCGTGGCTCGCAAATTGGTTACCGCAGAGACAGCGGAGCGCCTCTCTGACGCGGAACTCAAGGAATTTATCTTCCTCCCTGGTTTCTCAATAAAGGAAACGATATCGGATATATCTGGGCGGGGAGTCGGTCTTGACATCGTTCGCGAGAACATTCGTCGGTTGCGAGGTAAGATTGAGGTTGAGAGCGATACGAATAAGGGGACGCGATTTACAATAACGCTTCCCCTGACCCTGTCGCTGCTTAAACTACTAAACTTCAAAGTAGGCGGAGAGCGCTATGGGATTCCTCTGATTAACTCCGTAGCCGTTGCGACCGTTTCTCCTGACTCGATTATAAATCTTGGTGGAAATGTGACCATGCTCTGGGAGGGGGAGCGAATACCGATTGTCTCCCTGGCTTCGATGCTTGGCCTTACGGCGGATGCGGGTGTGCGAGAGCAGCGCTGTATTGTTGTGAGCGGCGTAAAAGGACTCTTTGGTATCGTGGTCGATGAATTGTTAGGTCAGGAAGATGTGGTAGCGCAGAAGCTTGATAAGCGGCTTTCGCATATTCCCTGTATTGCGGCTGCGGCAACTCTTTCAGACGGGGGAGTGATTGTCATTCTCGATACGGAGGATCTGGCAGCTCGCGCAGAAAAATTGGGTGGCGATACCTCTCATAATTTAGCGAGTGATGAAGGGCAAGGTGCTCTCCGCAAAAAACGAGTGCTCGTAGTCGACGATTCTTTGACTGTGCGAGAGCTCGAGAGGAAAATTCTTACGGATGCGGGTTTTGATGTTAGCGTAGCGGTAGACGGTCTTGACGGGCTTCAGGCGCTGCATTCGGGAGAATTCGATCTTCTGATTACGGATGTCGATATGCCGAGAATGAATGGCATAGAGCTGATCGGGGCAGCGCGTACATATTCTAGGACCAAGGAGCTGCCAATCATAATTGTATCATACAAGGAGCGGCTTGAAGATAAAAAGCGGGGCCTTGAGGCTGGAGCCGATGGGTATCTGACGAAGGGAAGTTTTCAGGATGATTCTTTTCTCACCATGGTGAAAGAGTTGCTGGTTCGGAGGGCACAATGAATCTGGCCAATAAAGTTAAGGTGCCCTCACTCGTGATAATTGGCATTTCGGCTGGAGGCCCCGGCACTCTTGTTAAGCTTCTTGATTTCCTTCCTGCCTCTTTGGAAAGTGCGATCATAATTGTTCAACATTTTGAAAAGAGTCAGTCGGCATCACTCGTAACGTGGCTTTCGCAGGTTACTTCGCGCCAAATATTGTTGGCAAACCATGGGGAATCAATTGTAGCAGGGAATATCTATCTCTGTCCAAGTGATGGTGATACTGAAATTTTACCCTCAGGAAACTTTTTTTCAAGGCGGGGAGACCTCTCTTCGCCGTACACCCCGAGTATCAACCGCATCTTTCGCAGTCTTGTTCGCTATCCCGGGCGGATTCTTGCAGTAGTGATGACGGGAATGGGCGAGGACGGTGCCCTTGGTCTGTTGGAGCTGCGGCGAGCGGGCATGATGACCGTAGCTCAGGATGAATCTTCGTCGGTAATTAACGGTATGCCGCGCGCTGCGGTGAAAATGAACGCGGCCCAACGCGTACTAGATATTAAAGGAATCGGTGAGGCCATTACGGAGTTCAACATTTGCCCTGTCGGAGTTCGTTATGCATGAAGTTCGAGTTCTTTTGGTGGATGATCAGGCGATTGTGGCTGAAGCTCTTCGTC
>CAYTAW010000575.1:0-1803 GCA_964435675.1 uncultured Bdellovibrionales bacterium | reverse complement strand
CTTATGGACGACACGTCAATCCAAGATCAAGGCGCGGTCAACGGCTGCTACGGCTGCGGCCCCGACAACGAACACGGAAATCAACTCAAAAGCTTCTGGGATGGCGATGAGGCCGTCGCGCAATTCTCTCCTAAGCCGTTTCATTGCGCCGGCCAGACGGATATCGTTTATGGGGGGCTGATTGCATCTCTGCTCGATTGCCATTCCTGCAACTTTGCGATCGCCCGTCATTACCGGGAAGAGCGCCGCGCCGTCGGAAGTACTCCCAAGATATTTTGTGTTACCGCGCAACTGAATGTTTCGTTTCTTAAACCCACGCCAATGGGAAAAACGTTGGAGTTACGAGCAAAGCTCAAATCTTCGGAAGGTCGAAAAACATGGGTCGAATCTACACTGAGCGCTGACGGCGAGCCGCGTGCGCGCTCCGAAGTGCTCGTTATTCGCCTAAAAGATTGAATAAATATTCAGTAGTTTCGCTAGTTTGCGCAATCGTACATTTTTGTACTTCGTCCGTAACGAAAGTGTGCAGGCAAGCATCATAAAGCTTGTTACGAACGGTTTTTTCAAAAATCATTTCCCATGGCAGAACAACGAAGAAGAGTGCTGATCGTCGATGACGAGCCGAGTATTCGCGACTCTCTGAGTTTGCTTTTAAAAGGGAATTTTGATGTTCAGGTGGCTGAGAACGGCGCTGATGCGTTGAAGCTGGTCGAAGAGTCCAAGCCCGATCTTATTTTACTTGATGTAATCATGCCCAAGCTTGACGGTGTTCAAACGTTGCGTGAACTGCGCACGCGCCAGATTCAGGTGCCGGTAGTTATGCTGACCGGAACGACTACGGTGCGCACTGCCGTCGAAGCGATGAAATGCGGTGCCGTTGATTACTTAAATAAGCCGTTCGATATCGAGCAATTAACTGCCTTGATTTTTTCGACTTTTGAAAATGCCGAGTCACTACCGAGTGAAAATTCTTCGAACGATATCGATATTCAAGAGCTACCGCCGGGCGATTTTGGGCCGATGATCGGTAAATCACCGGTCATGTCCGAATTATTCTCCAAAGTGAAGCAAGTTGCCGAACGTGAAACAACGGTGTTGATCACCGGGGAATCGGGAACCGGAAAGGAATTGATTGCGCGCCAAATCCATGAAATGAGCAGCAGGCGCAGTAATCCTTTTGTGGCGATTAACTGCGCCGCGATACCGGAATCGCTCATTGAGTCCGAATTATTTGGCCACGAACGCGGCGCGTTTACCCACGCGGTCGAGCGGCGCATCGGTCACTTTGAGTTGGCGGATAAGGGCACGCTCTTTCTCGATGAAATCGGAGAACTTAGTTTAGCCGTTCAGGTAAAGATGCTGCGCTTTCTTCAGGAGCAGGAGTTCTATCGTGTCGGCCGCTCTAAACCGACGCGCGTTGACGTGCGCATAATTACAGCCACCAATAAAAACCTCGAAGAGTTGGTGCGTGAGAAAAAGTTTCGCGAGGATCTCTATTACCGGATTAATGTCGTCGGTATCCATTCTCCACCGCTGCGTGATCGCTTTGAAGATATCCAGCGATTAGCCGAGCATTTTGCCGCCAAACTCGCGCCGAGTTACGGCGGCCGCAGGCTCGAATTCACCCCTGAGGCGGTTGATTTGATGATTGAGTATCAGTGGCCCGGGAACGTACGCGAGCTCGAGAACGTTATTGAGAGTCTGATGGCGCTGTCATTGAGCGACCAGATTACTCCGCAAGTGATGCCGCCGCGGCTGCGCGAGCGCGGTGAACATGGGCGCTTGAAACCCTCGGCTCATGGG
>CAYTAW010000574.1:0-1811 GCA_964435675.1 uncultured Bdellovibrionales bacterium | reverse complement strand
GCGATCATACCAGGCTTTATGTTCAGCCGGAGCGGGAAATGGCGCTGTCGCCGGGATTGATGAAATCGTGGTTTGTTGGGTATTAATTGGAAGCGCTCCTGCGCCGGCCGTTGCGCTTCCGACTTGACCCGAAATTACCGCAACCGGTTGTTTCGCCGCATTACGCAACTGTTTGTTTTGCACTTCCAACTCATTTATACGCTTTTCAGCGCGCTCCAGACGCTGCAAGATCTTCATTAATGTTGCCTCTGACTGCGGCTCAGCAAAAACGGGCAAAACTGCCATCGGAATTGAGCATAGAAGTGCGGCTAGGCGCTGCGCGCCTTTGCGAATCTGCATAGAATGGATCCCCACATTGAAACAATTAACAGACAAACAGTTAGAATGCCCTACAGCTAACAGATAGAAATTGTTGCGTCCATGAGAGAATCGTTAGGAAAATGCTGATCAATTGTTAGCGAATGATGAGCGCGACTACCCGATGCTGGTCTCAACCATCGTGCGCATGGCACTTTCTTGGGCTTCCATGCTAGCTACAATTTTGAATTGCGTGCGCGCCCGAATCAGGTTGTGTTCAGGCTTGTGAATCTTGAAATAGTGGTCGCCGTCGATATAGTCGTTTAAAAAACGAACGCCGAGCGTCAGCGCCATCACTCGCGGCGCCACGGCCAGCAGCTCGATCTCTTCGCCGGTTAATTCTTTCCCAACGCACTCACTATAACCACGCGCCAGCGCGTCAAAGTAGCTCAAATCCACTTCTACACGCGAAAGATCGACCTCGTCTTCAGCCGCAGGAATACTTACGTTGCGCACCAGATCGCCAAAGTCATACAGGTAACTGCCACCCATCACCGTATCCAAATCGACCAGGCAAATCCCTTGACCCGACGACTCGCCGAAAAGAACGTTATTCAATTTCATGTCATTGTGCGTTACACGCAGCGGCAGCCTTCCCTTTTCGAGTCCGTCGACGATGCGAGAACCGGTCATTTTACGCTCGAGCGCAAAATCAATCTCCCGCTGCACCAGCTTAACCCGCCCCATGCGATCATCGCGAAGGGAACGCTCAAACGCTTGGTAGCGGCGCGGTGTGTGGTGAAAAAACGGTATGGTGTCAGCAAGCTCAGTCGGCGACAGATCACGGAGATATCCGTGGAAGCGACCCATAATCTTTGCCGCTTCACGCGCCTGCTCGATATTCTGACAAACATGGTACGAGGTGGTCTGATCGACAAACTTATAGGTGCGCCAAAATTCACCGTCGGCATCTTGGATGTACGGTGTACCGGATTTAGAGGGAACGATCTCCAGCGTTCGCTCGCTCGAACCCGCCGGAATTTTTTTCGAGATATGTTTAGTAACCACTGCGATGTTCGACATTAACGAGGGTACATCATGAAAGACGTGATCATTGATCCACTGATGTACGAAATCGGAAATGACACCGCTGTCGTTCTCCCAACGGCTGACGAAGGTCTCATTGATGTGGCCGCGCTTCAGTGGCGCGATTCCCTTCAACTTACCGCCGATATCAAATTGACTTACAATTTGATGTATCTTCTCCTCGTGGCTGCCCATAGCACCCATAATAGCGAGGACAGCCTAATAAGCAACTTCCCGGGTCGCCGATAATCCCTTGTTCCATAGTCATTCCAGCCATATACTTCTTTAGTGGGGTAAGCCGGTTGTCTATGGTTTTTTAGCCGACGCTTGAAGAGCTGGCGGATATTTTGTTTTATAAAGGATTTTATGGAGCGATATCTCGAAGTCACTACCGTGCGTGAGTCTGAACGACTCGACCGATCATGCGC
>CAYTAW010000573.1:0-1821 GCA_964435675.1 uncultured Bdellovibrionales bacterium | reverse complement strand
GGTCGAGAGTTCGAATCTCTTCGCCCGCTCCATTCACGATAATTTCGGTTTGGCGCTTTTCCTCGGGGGCTTTTCCTTCGGGCGCTGCCTCTCGACATTAGGCTAACTCACGGTAAAGCCTGATTGGCGCTTCACCGCCGCTTAAAACCCACCCTTAGATGTTCAGTATTGGCAAGACCCTCGACGGTCGGCTCGGTTGGCGAATTTCCCAAGTAAATGACGGCTAGGCCTAATAGGGTATAGGAGCAGTGGGCTTTGAAGCCGGCATTAAACCTTCTCGGCAAATGAACCGATCAGTCCGCTAGCTAGGGAGCGGTCGCGTGTGCGGGCATGCGATCTTTTGAGTTTGACTTATGAGCCCAATAACATTTGCCGTTGCGCTATCGATTGGATTTATAGCGTCTTTTGTTTCGGTGCTATCCACATTCATCTGGGTCCCCATTACCATGCCCTGCCACGAAATTGGGCACGCGGCGGCAGCCTGGTTAAGCGGGGTCTTTGCCGTTCCGACTTTCTTTTTTACCGCAACGTTCAGCAGGTATTCTCTTACATTCGCGGCAGTTGTTACCGGGGCGTTAGGCGTTCTGATCGTGGTGGCGCGGCGCGTTCAGCGCGTGTTTCTCGCCCATTTTTTGTTTGCGGTCGCGGCAGCGCAGTTCTCTATCTCGTATCTTTTTTCCGCTTCGCTTCAAGAGCAGATTCGTATCGCGGGCGGATTGGCGGGGGAGGCACTCTGGGCGCCGATTCTAATCTACGTTTCATTTGAGAATTTTGGTCGGTGGTGGCGCACAAACAAAATTGTCTTGGCATTTGCCGCCACGATTTCGCTCGGACATTCGCTGGGGCGCTGGCTGCAGATTAAAATCGGAAGGAGCGAGCTTCCCTTCGGGTCTCTTTTGTTCGGGGAGGATCAAGGAGACCTCAATCAGCTCGTCGATGCGTACGGATGGAGTCCCGGTCAGCTTGCCATATTGTTCTTCGGCATCGCCGTTATTGGACTACTCGCCAGCTTGTTGTGCCTTTCGGTGCGTATGAAACCGGTGCCCGAAGAGCCTAATGGGAATCCCGGCGTTCCTTAAAGTTCTGGAACTACAGCGACTTACATATAACAATGAAATATTCTGAGTTGTTAAGTTGGAGGGGAATCGTTCCGATTTATAGAGCTAGAGGGGTTTCCAATGAACTGTAAACTTACGGCGCTTTTCGTCGATTCACGGCGTGAATTTCCACAGCATTTTACCCAGCAGCTCGGGCCGCAGGTGCAATTTGCTGCGCTCGATCGCGTCTCTCGCTTGGCGGAAGCGGTTCAAAAGTTTCTGCTAGCTGATTATCAGGTGTGCTTCATCTCCGATCGCGTGACCGATCCGGTATCCGATTTCTTTGTTGATATGGCGCGCATCGGTGACAAAAAGAGCTGCCTTTTTATCAAGATTCTTTCGAATGCCTCTGCGGACAAAGAAAAAGTTGAAAATGGATTCTCATTGGCAGCGCTTGAAGAAATGCTTCCCGATGACCGAATCGCCATGCAGGGGCTGCTGGGCGCCCATTGGCGTAAAACGGAAGTCGATCGCCGGACCGGCGATCTTGATGGTTCAATTGCGCAGTTGATGCGGGTGATTGATAGCGCGGCATCGGCTAAACGGCGTGGCAGGAATGTCCCGCTCGATCGAGGTGCCACAAGCTTGGTTAAGATGCATGCGGAATTCGATCAATCGATAATGAGCGAATTCGTTACTCGACTCTCGAGCAGGCTTGATGGCGCACAGCCGATTCTGAAGATGCTCAAAAAGACACCGCTATCACTTCTGAACCGTGGGCTGC
>CAYTAW010000572.1:0-1823 GCA_964435675.1 uncultured Bdellovibrionales bacterium | reverse complement strand
CGCGCAGCGCGGCAAGCAGATCGCCCTCATTGCGCATCGTTTCGGCGACCGTGATGGCATGATCAACGGTACCAGCAATCTGCTCGAGTTCCGGAAATTCAGCGAAAATGAGCGTGTGAAAATATTCGCGCGAGTGATCGATAATCAGAGCCATCTGGCGGCGCAGCTTGTCGCGCGCGTAGTAGACGTTCGCCAACTCATCCGAAAGCGTTTTGCGAAGCCGCGAAGAGCGGCGGCGCGCGATAAATATGCCGACGAGGTAGCCGCCCCAAACACCCATCGCGGCAAACAGAACCGTAAAAGTTACATATGGAGAAATGTCGGAGAATGCCCGCATCGTCCCGATCCAATCGAAAAACCTATTTAGTCCAACCCATCGAAATCTGTCGGCTATTTCAATTTCAGACTAAAGAAAAAACGCTATTTTGTCGAGTTTTGCAGCGATATCAACGGTGAAATGCGATTCTGCGCTAGGAGATTTTCGTATTCACCCTTGAAACATTTGATGATACCGTGTTCTCACTTCCGTAACGCCATTTGGATTTTAACGAAAAACTCTCCCACACTACCAGTTATTAGGTCTTCCAAAAATGTTTCCCACCCTTAGAGACCTGATCCGCTACCTCGGCAAACACCTCGGCACGGTGATCATCGAGCAAGCCGGCCAGCAGCTTTTTGCGCAGGAAGAAGAGATCCGCCTTGCCGCCCGTGCCGTTCGCAAAGAATACAGTGAGGAAAAATTTGCTGCGCTCGCCCGCTGCACTTCGGGATTGAAGATCGCAGAAGCGGTCACCATGCTGCGCGCCTTCACGATTTATTTTCAACTAGCAAATATCGCCGAGCAGCACTATACACTGCGCAAAGCGCGCGAAGACCGGGACGAAAAAGGAAAACTCGGGGCGGTTTCCACGGCAATCAGCGAGCTGGTAAAGCGAGGGCTTTCTACAGCACAGATCTCGGAGATTCTTTCGAGAATCCAGATTATGCCGGTAATAACCGCCCACCCTACCGAAGCAAAGCGGCGCACCGTCCTCGATTTGCTTCACCGTCTCTCTGAAGTGGTAGATGGCGCGGCGGCCGAAGGGACGACCGATGACGAGCGTAGAAAGCTTTCGAATCAGCTACTATCCGAAATCACCACCCTCTGGCAGACCGACGAAGTTCGCAGCGCGAAGATCACGGTAATGGACGAGGTAAAAAACGGAAATTTTTATCTTGAAACTACTATCTTCGAAACCATTCCGAGGCTCTTGGAAAGCGTTCAGGATGCGCTTGACGAATTCGCTCCGGGCGCCATCCCCGCGCCGGCTAATTTATTTCGCATTGGCAGCTGGATTGGCGGAGATCGCGACGGCAATCCGTTCGTTACCGCGGCCGTGACACAGGATACCCTGCTCTATCAACGCGATATGGTAATTGAGCTTTATGAGAAAGTAAGCGATACCCTGCTTGATTTTTTCAGCCAATCAGACCGGCGCGTCGGTGTCAGCGCGGCACTCAAAGAATCCATCGCCTCGGACCGTGCGCGATTTTCCGAGATCGACGAGCTGCTCCGCGATCGTTACGCGCACGAACCATATCGTGCCAAATTTTTTGCGCTGCGCGCCCGACTGCGAGCAATGAAAAACGATCGCAATTCGCCGCTTGCCTATCAGAACGCCGGTGAACTGCTTAATGAATTAACCATGATCGAGCAAAGTTTACGCGAGAATAACGGCGCACGCATCGCCGAATCACACCTCTCGCCGTTCATAATGCAGCTTCAGGTGTTCGGCTTCCACCTTGTCACGCTCGATATTCGGGAACATAGCGCAAAGCACAGC
>CAYTAW010000571.1:0-1824 GCA_964435675.1 uncultured Bdellovibrionales bacterium | reverse complement strand
GTGGCGGGCTGTCCGTCGCGTCCGAGTGACAGCTCGTAGGCAGTCGCTTTCTTCAACACATCAAGCGATGCTTCACGCTCGCCCTTCATCGAAAGAAGAATACCGAGCATATTTAGTGTGCGCCCCGGTTCCGAACCGAAGAGGGTGCCCATGCGCGCAACCTGTACCGCTTCGTCGAGCCGCCCCAGCTTCATCAACACCCAGGCTCGTGTGCCGGGATACCAGGTTGAGTAGTATCCGTATGACGTAAATAGATCGAGCATTTCGAGCGCGCCCGCGTAATCATCGAGATTAAGACGCACTTGTGCGAGCAAATACAGGATGTTCGCGTGCTGCTGCTGAATTTCACTGTCATTATACGGAGGCTCTCCGTGCGCAGTGACAAATAAACGCTGCGCCTGTTTGGTGTATTTGAGTGCGAGCCGGAAGTGCCCCACGTCGCTCATGTAATATCCCGCGAGCAGAAGGTGCGCGTCGATATTTTTCGGATCCTTTTGCAGTGCAAGCAGTAGCTTGGTTCGGGCGTCAAGCGGTCGTTGATCGAGCATCAGCATGCGCGACTCGAACACGAGGTCTTCGGGAGATTTTTTCTGATCATCCCCCGATTCTTTAAAAAACTTCTCGGAAAAACCCTTCAAAAAGGGATCTTCCGGATCGAACACGGTATCTTGCGCGTGGAGTGGCGTTGCCGTCAGCGTCGCGGCTATCACGAGGATCGATAGGTGCCAAGCAACGGTGCGCGAGTGTTTCATTACCACCTGCCTTTGAAAAGAAGTCCACGCAGCGACGCAATGCTGACCAGTGCGCGTAGTTTCTTATCCCAGGGAAGGGAGTCGAGTGAGGACGCGTCTTGGCGCCGCAGCGCGTCGACTTCTCCGATTCCCGGCAGTAGGAGGCGTGGCGGTGCATACGCGGCGCGCGTGATGAGATCGGCCATGGCGAGCGCATCTTTGCCGAACTCGGCGAGCAAGCGCTGCCGGTATTCACTGCGAGTTTCGCCGCTCATGCGCTGGTAGCCGAGGTCGGTAAGCTTTGAGGCGAGACTAATATACGAGGCGCGAATGCGGCGCGCAGGAGATTTTTCAAAGACCCACCCGTAGCGCAGGTACAGTTTGGCGAGCGCCAAAAGCGTCAGTACCGCCAATACGAAAAGAGTGATGGTCGTCGGCGACGGCAGCCCTACCTGCCAATCCCATTCCGATTCGAAGCTCGGTTCATCCGTCTTCAAATCCTTCGGAAGAATCTCTTCGCCTGGTTCGAGCAGCCCCATCAGATCTTCGAGCATTTTTAGGTCGACCTGCGTGTCGGCATGGCTTTCAACTTGTTCGGGCTGGATGTCGAATGGAATCCAGCCAAGCCCGGTCACATAGACCTCAGACCAGGCATGACGATCGCTCATGCGCAATAAAATGTGGCCATCCTTCGATTGCGATAAATCAGTCAGGTACCCCGTGCCGATGCGAGAGGGAATACCCAAGCTGCGCAGCATGTAGACCATCGCGTGAGCGAAATGCACGCAGTAGCCGCGCATATCTCCAAAGAGATAGGGCGCGGTTTGATCGGCGTCGGCTTCGACTTGATGGTTCGGTGTCAGGGTGTATATCGATTTTTTTGAAAGATACTGCGTCAATGCCAGCGCTTTCTGCAGCGGCGATTCGGCGCCTTGGCTGACCGTTTTGGCAAGATCCGCGTAGCGTGGATCGACTGTTGTTTTCAAGTAATGCTGCCGCTCTTCCGGAGTCCAATCGGGGTCTCCTACGGCGGCCTGCGCGAGCTTTTCTTTTGAAAACGCCGGAGCCATCGAATACGCGCGGAAACTCGCCT
>CAYTAW010000570.1:0-1827 GCA_964435675.1 uncultured Bdellovibrionales bacterium | reverse complement strand
GGGCCTTGGCGGGATAGTTGTTTCTGTGCTGATTAGAAAATACGCGCTCGTGCGCTATCGCATGCGTTTGTGCCCCCTCGGTATGCCCGCTGCCTTCTTTGCGATTTGTTGATCAGAAAGCAATTTGTTCAGCGAGCACAGCGAGGGGGATTATCAACCGAAATATTTATGACTGCCCAAAATATAGATTGCGTTTTAGATGGTCTCTCTTAAATGAGTTGAAAATTCTGCCGATACCCAGTTTTCAAAGGGAGATAGATCGAATTTTCCAAGTAGGTAATGCCTATGGCCATCAAATCCCACAATCAGCGGATCATTCGCTCGTGATATAGTTACCCTCTGGGCATTAGGTATGCCGGACTCGTATCTCTGCGGCCACCACAAATCCGTTTCAAATCTTACCTGCCACTCTGTTGCTTCTGCGACAATTAATACCTCCTTAAATAATCCACTCGAAATTGCTTCTTCGATTTGGTGCCTGGCTTGAGCAGGAATTATTTTTTCGCCAAACTCATGTGTTAGCATAACCGATTGTATGCTACGTCGCGCCTGAAAGGCCGCTTCATGTTCAGTTAGCCCAGTAAAGGCCTTCCAAAGAGAGTTTCGAGGTGCTGGCGCCTCTTTGAATTTATCCATCCCCGATATTGCATCAAAGATGCTGTCTTTCAGCTTATGAAATCCATTGCTGGCAGATGGATTTAGTTCCAAAAGTACTGTGTCTGCGTACCCCCTTCTACCTTGACCGATCCGAGCGTTTCTGATCCTAGCGCTTGTGTATAGGTCAGTGAGCCCAGGCACATTACCGCGAGGATATTCGGTAGCATAATCGCGACGATCGACCAACAAAACATTCTCCTTCTCATTTTCCTGGATGGTTCTATTAGTATAAATCACATTGATGAGCGGGCGCCCTGCCGGTGTGTAAAAAATTGTGGCTTTGCTCTCTTCTGTGGAGTATGCCGCACAGGCGGGTAGCCCATATTTTCCCTTAAGTGCAAGTACTTTATCCAAGTCGATCACCATAGCACTCGGAAAAGTAGCTGCTATTTTTAGCGCGCTCTTTGCTTCGGCCAGAGATGACGTCAATACGCCATCAGCTATTTTTTCACATTTAAGTAGCTTCCCACTTCCTACGCCAAATTGTTCCATATAATCATGGAGGGCTCTAATCTTTTCTTCGATAACTTTTTGGTTGAGAGGTCGTAGCTCGTCAATCCTGCCCCCAGCAAATTCCAGAGTGCGCACGTCATTTGATTGGCCTCTTATCAACGCAGAATCAGGGGTGTTTGGCAGATTATGTATCATAAAACTCCTTATATGTGATACAAAAGGTATAATGCAGGGACGAGAATATAGATTGTCTCATTCTAAGTCAAATGGCATTTTGCGATAATTGATGTGATTTCCACGTGGTCCAAAATCCAGCGGTCGTTAATATTTTTGTTTTCTTTAACGCGCTCTGGTAAGTTGCGACCGTAAGGTTCTTTTCGAAATTCAAATATGAACGCAAAGCCTTCGCTTCAAACCATCCGCTCCCTCGCCGAAATAGCAAGAGAGGTTCCTTACGCCCAGCTGGCTAATACGGCGGGCGCGGAGCAGGTATCTTCGATAACGTTTCAGAGCGGGATAATTAATCCGGGTGCGCTTTTTTGCGCCGTCAAAGGAACGAGTCAAGACGGACATCAGTTCATTCAACAAGCGCGCGCGAGCGGTGCAGCCGCGGCGCTCGTCAGCGATCCTTTCGCCTTGAACGGAATGCCTGGGATAGTTGTTCCGGATGTGCGGATCGCATTAAGCCGGTTAGCGGCTTTTTGGTACGGCTATCCC
>CAYTAW010000569.1:0-1832 GCA_964435675.1 uncultured Bdellovibrionales bacterium | reverse complement strand
GTACAGCACAGAGGCTAATTTGATATTGCTATTTGCGGACAGCTGACACAGTTCTTTAGAGGGAATGTCTTTACGGGCAACCACACTCTGCGCAGTATTGCCCGCGCCGCATTCTCCAACGAGATTCAACAGCAATTTTTTTCCGTTCTTCACGATCGCCGGATCGCCGCTTGTATTCAAGCCAATTGAGTCTTCGCAAACGCTCGCGCTGTCGCCCACGCATCCGGCGCTAATCAAATTATGCCCGGCCGAACAGCCTCCGAAGGTTGGATCGCCTCCGTATATCACGCCAATCGGGAATGGGTTTCCAATCGGAAATCCGAAAGGAACGGATACTTGAAAATTGCACGAAGCTACCTTTGTAACCTGAGTCAGCGCGCACTGACCTGCGCCAAAGTCCCTTAAAGTCAGCGTGTATTCAAATTTTGGTCCGGCAAGACTACCGCGATTGGATAGTTAGAATCAAATAAATCATTAATTATTAAAGCTACTTCTCTTTGAGTTCCGGCAAAAGGATCGGTATAGGAAACGCCGAATGACAGGTATTCTTAGCAGGTTAGGAATTACAGAGCTTTTGAGCTGGGGGATGTTTGACAACGCGTATCTTAGCCGCGCAGGCATTGTTATATTGCTACCGAATTAACTAATTTCGAATAACAGAATGCTGCATTTTAGTCGCACAGCCGGTTTGGAAGGTACCCAACTGCCAGCTGCTCCAACGTTAACGGAAGAGCCGCGCCAATATATTGATCCGATCACCAATAAGTCGATCGCGGAGATCGAGCGATCCACTCGCCCGGACCACCCTGAATTTGCGATTGGAAACTTCCATACGTTTCAAGGCAAGATAATTGTCATCTTTGGCGGCACGTTTGACATGTTTCACTATGCGCATCTTATTGCGGCATACGATGTGGTCGCCGATATCTCCAAGCGGTACCAAGTTCCGCGAGAAGATATCGCCGCCGTTTTCATGCCGGCGCATCGGAATCCTGAAAAGGAGAATGCGCCCCGTGCGGGAGATACCGAACGGTATAATTTTATTGTCGATGCGCTTCGCTCTCACGCTGGATTTTACGCGAGCAACTTTGAACTGAATCCAGAAATCGCTCAGATTTGGGAGCAGGGGCGCCGCCCCTCGTATACGTTGAATACGGTTGAATTATTGTCGCTTTTTACCGCGCCAAGAAATGTTCAATTAATGTGGGTCGTTGGTTCTGAGTATGTCGAAACATTTCATAAGTGGGATGACAATCAAGATTTGATGCGAAAAGCTACGATCGTCTTCGCCACGCGTCCCGGTCATGAAGGATGCTTTCAGTTTGCCGGTCCGCATCACGCCGAGCTTGCGCTGACCGACCCCGAACATTCTCTCGAGCGCCGCGCTGAAATACTCAAGTTGCAGCCGTGGCAGGTGGAGCAGTTCGATAAGAATATTGTGCACATCCCTGCTCTCGATATCTCATCGACCATGCTTCGTAATGTATTACGCCAGCAGAACTCGCTGCTCGTTCCGAAATCTGTGCTCAATCAGATTCCGGCTGCGGTTCTACGCTTCGCCCTCAAAGATCGCCCTGAAGTATATGTCGGGCGTTCTTTTAAAGAATTGTTCGATAATACGTGCGCGCAAATAGGCAGCTTCAGAGAGTATGATCCGTTAGAAATCTTCAAGGTGCTAGGATCGTAGCATTGCAGACCGTGGCTTTGGCCCGGTTCGCAACGAATACCCGCAGGTGTGAGTTTAGGGAGGGCGAGCCAATATTAAATAAAGTGGCTGGCCGCTCCTGCAAGTGAACGGAATCTTTAGAGTAGTCGGTCGAATCCAGAGGCTT
>CAYTAW010000568.1:0-1885 GCA_964435675.1 uncultured Bdellovibrionales bacterium | reverse complement strand
GTTAAAAAGTATTTATAATTCATCCTGCCGACGCCGGCCAGAAACGGTGCAAACGTACGCACAATCGGGACGAAACGGGCTATGACGATGGTCTTACCGCCGTAGCGGTCATAAAAGGCCTGGGTGCGATCGAGATACTCTTTCCGGAAAATACGAGAATTTTTTTTCTCAAAGACCTTCGGGCCGATAAATTTGCCGACATGGTAATTAACTGTGTCACCTAGAATAGCGGCAATCAGTAATCCAATAGCGATCATGTTCACATCGAGTGAGCCGGCGGCCGAAAGCGCGCCCGCCGCAAAGAGTAATGAATCACCGGGGAGAAATGGAGTGACTACCAAACCGGTCTCGCAGAAGACGACAAGCGCGAGCAGGAAATAGGTCCATGCGCCGTAATCGCGGAAAATAATGTCGAGATGCTTATCAAGGTGAAGGAACAGATCGATTAGTGTTTCCATAATTCAGTTATATTCAGTAGCCCAGTTTCAGTGTCAGCCAGCGGCTAAGGGGTCAACACAATCAAACAACTGAAACTGTATCCGCTTCAGTTGAAGTGCGTAAGATCCGGTTTAATCAAAACGTAAAACCCGGATAAGCCGTAAGCGAGTGTACTAAAGTATAGAGTAGTAACGAAAGCAGCAACCCTGCCGCCCAGTGCCAACTCAGGGTGTTGGCCGGCTGAGGGCAACACAAGAAACGTGGGCCAGAAAATTCAACTTGGGTGTAGTTTTCATCCGTTGAAAATATTCCAACCTGGCAGATAAATTACTGAAAAAACACAATAAAACGCCAAAACAAGTTGTTTAGCGGATCGCGTCCTCTTCCGATAATTAGTACGAGGGATTAAAGAAGGGAACTTTTTCGCGTGGACTCAACGGAAACCAACGAATCATCGCTCAAAGAGGGCGCGCTCTTTGCTAATCGTTACTCGATCCAACGATTAATTGGCCTGGGCGGAATGGGCGAAGTGTATTTGGCGCACGACACCCTGCTGAACAATGAAGTTGTTGCGCTTAAGATCATTCATGAGGATCTCTCGAAAGAAGAGCGAAATGTGAAACGATTTCAGCGCGAGATCCAACTAACGCGCAAAATCGCTCACGGAAATATCGCACGCACGTTCGACGCCGGCATTTCCGACGGGCGCTTCTTTTTCTCTATGGAGTATCTCGAAGGCACCGTGCTCTCTGATCTGCTCAAGCAAGGAGCGGTCCCATATTACGAAGCGTGCCGCATAGTGCAGCAGGTATGCGACGGTCTCGACGCGATCCATAAAGAGGGGATCGTTCATCGCGATCTCAAACCTGGAAACCTGATTCTTTTGCCGAGCGGGGTGGTAAAAATTACCGATTTCGGAATCGCGCGTCCGGGAAATTCCGATCTGACAAAATCAAGCGAAGTGCTTGGCAGCGCTCCGTATATGGCTCCGGAACTTTGGACCGGCACAGAGGTGGGTTCACCGAGTGACATTTATGCGCTGGGTGCCCTCTTTTACGAGATGCTGACCGGGGTACTGCCGCTCGATGGCGATTCTTCAGCCGAGCTCATGTTCAAACATTTGGAAGTCGTTCCGCCGCGCCCATCTTCGATCGAGGCGAGTGTTCCACTCTGGCTCGATCAAGTGGTGCTGAACCTTCTCAACAAACGCGCTACGGATCGCTGTAAGACGGGCGAAGAGATCTCGGCGATGATTGAGAAAGGACTGATGCAAGCGCCGGTCACCGAGGCGGCCGAGGTTGCACCCGATCCACAAGTCGAAAGAGAACAGTTGCGTATCGTCGGATTTTCGCGTGAAGTCCCTACCGCAGAGATGCCGGTTGAAAAGCCTGTGGAGTCAGAAAAGGCTTCGGCCAAGAATCTCCAAAAAGCGCGACCGACTGAAAAT
>CAYTAW010000567.1:0-1887 GCA_964435675.1 uncultured Bdellovibrionales bacterium | reverse complement strand
GGCCTCGACCGCGTGTTCTTGCACAGCGCAGCGAGCGCGCTGAACTCCGCGTCGACTTTTTCAAAGGTAAGATCAGGATAAAGATTCGGCGAAAATAGAGCGGTGTCTTTATCTCTCGGCCAATGCTGAATTACCGCTTTGAGTCGGGAGCACACATCTTCA
Source organism: uncultured Bdellovibrionales bacterium (assembly GCA_964435675.1). GTDB lineage: Bacteria > Bdellovibrionota_C > UBA2361 > UBA2361 > CAYTAW01 > CAYTAW01. The sequence goes on along the minus strand of CAYTAW010000567.1, from coordinate 1,725 downwards.
ATCTCCGGATGATCGGTGTTTTCGTCTTCTGTCGGTAAATCTTCGGCTGCGAGCAGATCGCGGACAAGGTTCCATACTGGACAATAGGTTGAGTTGGCGATGGCGATTAAGCCTATCCGGGATTTGGTTTCCCAGCGCATCGCGCTACCATAGCCAGGAAGGGCGCCTGAGTGTCCTGAAAACTGCCGCCGTCCGATAATCGCGGTGCGCAAACCGTAGCCATAGCTCGCGTGCTGAATCGCTGTTTCGCCCGTTGCGAGCGACGTGAATGAATCCGATTGAATTGGCGCATAATGGCGCGAAAGGAGGGAATTCGTGCTCGATGATAGGTAGTCGAGCCATATCGCCAGATCGCTGATCGAGCTCCAGAGTCCGCCAAACACTGCGCCGTCTCCATCTACCGTGAACTTCGTTTCCTCGCCCCACCCTTGACCGATCTGGCGGTACCCTCGCAGATAGTTCTCATCGCTTCGGGAGGGGTTATCCCAGAAAGTGTTTTTCATTTCTAGCGGCCGGATCAGTCGTTCGTTGATAAAGTCCCTCGCGTCAATTCCTGATACCGATGAAATGATTCTTCCTGCAAGCATATAGGCAAGGTTCGAATAGCTCATCAATGGAGCAGTCTCTCCCGATGCCATGACTGGCTCGAGTTTAAAGAATTCCGAATATTGAGCGTTGCTACTGCTGAGATATCGATCGGCCCAATCGTTATCAGTTACAATCGGGGTAGTCATCGAAAGCAGTTGATGAATGGTGATATTATGCCAGCGCGGGTGCAGGGCTGCGCTGCCGAGCACATCCACTAATCGCGCGTGAAGGTCCAGCTTCCCTTCGTCTCTGAGCATAACGAGTGAGGACGCCGCGAAACTTTTACTCATCGACGCAATGCGGCTGCTGGTATGAATATCCATGCGCTTTAGGATTGAGGCGATGACTTTTCCGTCTCTAACCAGCGCAATAGAAAACGCAGGCGACGGGTGACTGTCGCGGAATTTCTCCACCGCGCGCTTGGCTGACTCTGATCGAAAAAAATTCTCTAGATTCACGGATATATGTTGAGATTTTATAGCGCCATGGACACAATCACAATGTCTGTGGTACCCATAAGTGCTTGAAAATCATAGTCTCGCCCATTTGGGGGGCTGAACGCACCCGTAGCTCAGTTGGATAGAGCATCCGCCTTCTAAGCGGAGGGTCAGAGGTTCGAATCCTCTCGGGTGCGCCACGTGTTTGTGGGCCACCGCGCTTATACGGCGGACAGGTCCGGCTTCTAAGCGGGGGGCCGGGGTTGAATCCTCGCGGATGCGCCAGTTGCTCCGCGGTGCCGGCGAATGGAAGGACGCCTCACCTTGGTTTTTTGGCTGTCATTCTTTGGCAATTACTCACGCATTGACTGTTAGCCAAACTCGACTCCGATGCCGCGAATCGAAATCACTATCGAAGTATTGGCGCCGATTGAGCGCTGTTTTGACCTTTCACGCTCGATCGATTTTCATACCAAGTCCCTTGAAGGAACCGGCGAGCGGGCGATTGACGGAGTTACATCGGGATTAATTGGCTTGGGCGAAGAGGTGACCTGGTCGGCGCGACACTTTGGGATTCGGCAAAAGCTTACCTCCAGGATTACCGCATTTGAGCGTCCGGCGCATTTTCGTGATTCGATGGTGCGCGGTGCGTTTAAGCGCTTTGATCATGATCACTATTTTTCGTCGAACGGGTCCGTAA
>CAYTAW010000566.1:0-1888 GCA_964435675.1 uncultured Bdellovibrionales bacterium | reverse complement strand
CCGGTAATGTGGCCGTGGTCGAAGGCGGCACTGGCACATTGCTCGGCGGATTTGGAACGTTACTTGGCGGAGTTGGAACATTGCTCGGGGGCGTTCCTGCATCCGGAGGTGTCGGTTGATTCGAAGGGCGGTTTTGTCCAGAAGGAGTTGGCACCGGGCTGCCTGACTTTTTACCAAAGCCAATGTCGATGGAAAGATCCGAGGCATTGTTGCTCGGTTCGGTGGTGATGCCTCCAGGGAATCCTTTGGTCACACCAGCTGGCGTTGGCTCGAGGATGACTTTCACGTTAGCTTTGCCAGACTCAAGCGAAGCTTTGGTGACCAGCGCCTTTTGAGTCGCTTGGTTTGAAAAATAGGCGACAAATGCCCCGCCTTCATTGCTGCCTACTTCCAGAAGAAGATCGTAATCGCAGCCTTTTTTAACGGACTCCTTCAAGCTGCTGGATTTTAGTTCGCCAGAGCTATTCACCACGGATCCGACGATGCCGCTGTCGCACTTATTTTCTTTAACGGTTAAACGGTAGCTAGAAAGAAGCTTCATAACCGCTGGGCATTGATCGGCGCCAGCAGCTGCGGTGGGAACCAATTTCACTTGCTCACAATTCGCACCGAATTGCGCGCGCAGCTCTTTTTCGCCTGGGGATTGAATTTTGATTTCACTTAAGCCGGACGCTCCGCCAGTCGCGGTTTCACGCACTTGGCGCGTACAATGCGCCAGTAGTGGCAGCATCATGATCAGAACGATTTTCGATAGAGGGCCTTGCATGGTCATTCTCGTCCTTAATCCGTGGAGAGAGACAGCTCAGCTTCGGCTCAGAAATTTCAGCAGGGAATACAACGATGACATCAGAGTCAGCAAGTTTTGGGCCGGGGTGTTGATGTCTGATATCATAGGGTTAGCGTCAAACTGAGCGTTTTTTGGTCGCCAGTTGCCGAGGACCGTCGATTTCTTAGACACCCATTTGCGGACGCAAATCGATGAATAAAGAGTTACAGAGTGTTACACCTGCGACTGCGAAATTACGCAGATATCCCTCACCTCATGGTTCAAGAGCACACTAGACTTCCTCGCATTTTAGGTAACTCTCACCCGCTATCGCGGCCGGTTTCTTGTCCTTGCTGATCGCAAAATTCGGTAGTTACAGCGCGGCCCGCTTTTTTCACCACTCGTAGAAGAATTGCCAACTCAGTCATGGAGAAATAGGCTATGTTTCGAATGCTGTTACTCACCACAATCTTAGCTAGCACCGCATGTAAAACAGTCGACCAGACCAATTTGAGTGCAGATCCAACTCCGTCCACCAAAATGCCAATCGCATTTAGCGGTGCCGAAGCAAAGGCAATTATCGCAGGCCTTTCAACCGTTGCTTCCACTCAGATTGCGCCGAATAGCGACTACTGGACGGCAGCCAGTATACTTTGTACAGCGGAATACACATCCGGCCGCAATGCTCAAATCGAAACTATCTGCAAGGTCTTTGACCGCAAACGCGTCGAGCACCCACTGACTGCAAAGCTTTCGGCTCCAATCAAGAAGGCTCTAGATCTCAAAATCAATGGTGCCAATGAATCTGATTCGGTCGAAGCGACGAGTTTTCAGTGTTCAGAGAGAAATAGGCAAACCAATCCGGTTTACGAATGCCTCGCCACGGCAACAAAATCAATTGAGCAAGGCCGAGAAGCCAAGGGAGTGCGCCTTAAGCTTGAGGGAGATGACGCTGAGGCGTTCATGAAGAGTCTAGTCAAAGCAGGCCTTAAGAACACCAGTACACGGCTTGAACTCGGGGCTTTGACTCTAGAAGCAGACTTTGTAACCTGTGGCAAACCGCAAGATCCATCTAAACCAATCGAATGCACAGCCATTCCAAAGGATACGCAAGACCTTCTC
>CAYTAW010000565.1:0-1892 GCA_964435675.1 uncultured Bdellovibrionales bacterium | reverse complement strand
CGCTGGTGCTGCGCGGCGAGGTCAAGATCTCGATCCCGCCCGAGACATTTTCGCGGGAGTTCGACACGGTAATCGTCGATTTAATGAAGACCTCGACGGTTAAAGGGTTCCGCGCCGGTAAAGCGCCACGTCACCTCGTCGAGCGCCTTCACGGAGAGCGGGTCAAGTTTGAAGTTGCCAACCGGCTCATTTCCCGCACCCTGTTCGATACCGTTCGTGAAAAATCGATCGATATGATTGGGGAACCGGAAATCCGTGACCTCGTTTCGATTGAGCCCGGTAAAGAACTCAACTTTACTGCGCAAATTTCGGTTTTTCCGAAACCTGAAATTAAATCATACGAGAAAATTTCCGTAGATATTCAGAAGCGCGAAGTCGCCGCAGCCGATGTCGATCAAACGATTGATCGTCTGCGCCAAACGAAAGCGATCACGCGCAAGATCGATCGTCAGACCGCACAGAAGGACGACGTTATCGACGCCACCTTGACGGTCACTCTCGAAGGGGAGACCGAAGCGTCGCGTCCGGAGCCTCTGCAAGTTCAAGTAGGTGCTGGCATGCTGCCGGAAGAGCTTGATCAGGGAATCGTCGGCATGACCGTCGGTGAAACGAAAGTGATCGACGGTAAGGTGCCGGAATCTCACCGCCAGGAAGAGCTTCGCGGAAAACCGGCAAAATATTCGGTCACGCTCAACGGACTTTCCGAGAAGGTTCTTCCCGAAATGGATGACGCATTCGTCGAGAGTTTGGGCCGTACCGCGAAAACTGTGTTGGAACTTCGCGTCGAGGTATCTAAGCAGCTTGAAGATGAGAATAAGAAAGCGGTCGACAATGACATCCAAGTCGCTGTCCTCGATAAGCTCGTCGCTGAGAATCCGTTTCAGGTCCCGCAAGTCCTCATTGACGAGGAGATCCGTGCGTTGCTCGTGCGCTTTGGTATGGTTAATCCGCAGCAAGTTGACGTGTCGAAGATTGATGTCACTCGTTTCCGCGACGGGTTGGGCGAGATTGCGGTTAAGCGGGTGCGCGGGTCGATTGTCGTAGATCGCATCGCCGAGAAAGAGAAGATCGCGGCGACTCCGGAAGAATTCGAAAAATGGTGCGTTGATTTTGCCGCTCAAAACAGCCTCCCTGCGGAGGACGTTAAGAAATACTTCGGCACTAAAGAGCGCGCTGCGCAACAGATGGCCGAAATTGCGCGCGAGAAAACTCTCGACTTTTTGCGCGGCAGCGCAAAAATAACGTTCGTTGACAAGCTCCCTGAAGTTGAAGGCGCGGAAGTCGATGAAAAGGGTGAAAAGAAAGCCGCAAAGAAGCCAGCCGCGAAAAAGAAAGCAAAAGAAACAACCGAAGAATAAACGCGATAAATTGTAAGCCGGTGTGGGTACGCTCAGCGGCAATGTCTGCGCCATTTTGGTTTTGCGTTACCTAATGCAGTGAGCTAAGATGGTCGCTGTTGAGGATCGCTCGCGCCTCGCGCAGCGATTGCTCTTGTTTGTTGTACGCATTTTCAAGCTCAATTTAGAAACCATCCAAAGGTACCCATATGACATACGTCCCCTTCGTGATCGAGCAAACCGGCCGCGGTGAACGCTCGTATGACATTTATTCACGACTGCTTAAAGAGAGAATTATATTTTTAGGGACTGAAGTTAACGATGTTGTCGCTAATTTAATTATTGCACAGCTTCTCTTCCTTGAGAGCGAAGATCCCGAAAAGGATGTCTATCTCTATATTAATAGCCCTGGCGGTTCGGTAACGGCCGGCATGGCTATTTACGATACGATGCAATATGTCCGTCCTGATGTGGTGACGGTATGCGTCGGCCAAGCTGCGAGCATGGGGGCTGTATTGCTTGCGGGTGGCGCTAAAGGAAAGCGCGCGGCTCTTC
>CAYTAW010000564.1:0-1893 GCA_964435675.1 uncultured Bdellovibrionales bacterium | reverse complement strand
CAGCATATGGCTGACTGCCGTTTTTTCTTCTAGCCACTCTCCGCGTTCGGTCTGAGTTTGGGTGGACGGTAGGGGCCATTTTCCTCGCGAGGTAGGACTGCGTGGCGTCTCGTGACTTCAGTGAGTTCGGTCGAGTCGCATGGAGTAAGGCAGTATGCTGTAGGCTGAATCCCGCCTGCCGAATGTGGGGGTTGCCACCGATCTATTTTTGGCAACAATTCCAATAGGATGGAATCTATTGAACCCTCCCGATTACCCGTTGCACCAAATAGATTAGGATAATAAACCTCGGAATAGGCAGTTATAATAGAGATAAGGCATACGTTCTCATGGCTAAGGCGAAAAAGACGGAAAAGAAAGCGAAAGAAAGAGCGGCTAATGAAACCGAGGAGCAGGTGGTCGATCTTTTCGGCGACTCGTTCCCAGAAACGCTTCCTGTTCTTCCGGCGAAAGATATTGTCGCCTTTCCTTCGGTAATGATGTCGCTCTATGTTGGCCGCCCCGCCAGCGTCGAAGCCGTTGAGCAGTCCATCGCCGGTGAGAAACTGATTTTCATCGTCTCGCAGAGCAATCTTGAAACTGAAGATCCGCAGGGTAAAGATCTGTATAAGCTTGGCGTCGTCGCAAACGTGGTGCGCAGCATTCGTCTTCCGGACGGCCGGCAAAAAGTCCTCATTCAGGGATTAGGGCGCGCTATCGCTAAGCGCTACATGATGAGCGATTCGTATATGTCGGCGAATGTCGAACCGATTCGCGTCAACAATGACGTAGAGATCTCGGCAGAGATTGAGGGAATTCTCAACCGCATCACCGAGAATCTTCAAGTGCTTGTCGAATATGAGCATCTTCCGGAGGAGATGCTGCTGGTTTCGGAGGAATCGCAGGATGCGGGAACTCTCGCTGATATTATTCTCGCGCATTACAAACTGCCTCCGAACGTAGCGCAGAAAGCGCTTGAAGAATTAGATCCGATTCAGCGCATTAGAATGACGGATGCGATCATTACCGACGATCTCAATCAGTTTCTATTGTCGGAGAAGATTAAAGATCGCACCCGCGATGAACTCTCCAAGGGACAGAAAGAGTACTTCTTGCGCGAGCAGATTCGTCAAATTCAGCGTGAGCTTGGGGAGGGGGAGACGAGTTCTGATGATCTTCAATCATTGAAGAAGGCGCTCGAAAAAGCCAAGCTACCCAAAGATGCGCAAGAGGAGGCCGATAAGCAGCTGCGCCGGCTGGAGCGCATGCACATGGAGTCGAGTGAGTATGCGCTGCTGCGCACCTATCTTGAATGGATCTCCGATCTGCCGTGGTCGAAAACTACCCGCGATCGCGTCGATCTGAAAGTCGCCCAGCGCATCCTCGAGGAAGATCATTACGGGCTCGAGAAAGCCAAAGAGCGTATTCTCGAATTTTTGAGCGTACGCAAGCTGAATCAGGATTCGAAGGGTCCGATTCTATGTCTTGTGGGCCCTCCGGGTGTTGGCAAGACCTCGCTTGGAAAATCGGTCGCTCGGTCGCTCGGCCGCCGCTTCGTGCGCATCGCGCTCGGGGGAGTGCGGGATGAGGCTGAAATTCGCGGGCACCGCCGCACATACGTTGGCGCGCTTCCCGGCCGCGTCATTCAGGGGTTGAAGCAAGCGGGCACTAAAAATCCGGTAATTTTGCTCGACGAGCTCGATAAGGTCGGCAACGATTTTAGGGGCGATCCCGCATCAGCGCTTCTCGAAGTGCTCGATCCGGGCCAGAATAAAACGTTCCACGATCACTATCTAAATCTGAGTTTCGATCTTTCCGAGGCGATATTCATTGCGACGGCAAATACGCTGGATACAATTCCAGCGGCTCTTCTCGACCGTCTAGAAGTCATCTCAATCGCTGGGTATACGCAGC
>CAYTAW010000563.1:0-1907 GCA_964435675.1 uncultured Bdellovibrionales bacterium | reverse complement strand
GTGTGTTGTCATCTCTCGGATGACGCGGCATATCAAGAAACGATGAAAGCAATTGGACAAGTGATCAGGGTTGCAAGGGCTGAAGAGTCCCCAAAGCGTTCAACTCAATTGATCCCCCTGATGCCAGATGGACTATTTGCCAGACCTACTGTGGTTAGCGTCTCTGATGCCGCATCAGCCGGAAGCTCTGCGCAGCATCAACAGGAAGCCTTGCGAAAACAGCGCTAGCGGGAGAAGAATCGCCCTTTCTTGCTCCCGCGCTGCTGTTATTACAAGAATTGCTGGAAACACAATATCAGGAAGATGAAATCAGTAAACTACCGCTGCTCTTATCCGACCAGCCAATCCCGATTGACCAAATTTTTGTGAATCTTGCCATTGTTCACAGAGAAGAACAAACGAAAAAAGAACAAGCAATAAGAATGGGAGCAGAAAGCTCCGTCAATCCAGAAAAACCCCTACGCAACCAGTTGCTGGAAACCTACGAAAGTCTGCATGCCCCCAAAACCGCGATTGAAATTGAATCACTCTTTACTCAAACGCCACAGGAAAAAACAGCACCGAAACGGCAACTCATCCTGGGACGTGCAGGCATCGGCAAAAGCACCTTATGCCTTTACCTCCTCCACCAATGGTGGCAACCTCGATCCTGGTTAAGAAAATTATATCCGGCGATTTTCTTACTGCCCTTCAGAAGCTTAGCCGATCAGCCCGAAAGCTATTTTCAAGCGTTAGTACCATGCACACCGGAAGACATTTATCTTCGCCTGATTACCGACTTCTGTCTTCAGTATCGAACACAGCATGACTCGATGCTGCGTGAATTGATTCAGGCTCACACCGCGTTACTGCTGCTGGATGGTTATGATGAAATTGCTCACCGTTGCGATGGCAAATCGGCGTTAAGCCAAGTCATCAAAACACTGCTCCACTATTCCCCCTGCCTCATCACCTCAAGGCCCCATTTTGTGCATGAAATGTCGGTAGACCGATGTTTAGAAAATATTGGTTTCACGGATAAAGATATTGAGCATTACCTGACCCGCTTTTTTAATCAACGCCTCTCATCAAACACCCAAGAAGCCCAACACCTCACAGCTTATTTAAAGGAACACCCCACCGTGTACGGTTTAGCGCACATCCCCATTAACTTGGAACTGATCTGCAGCCTCTGGGAAAAGCAAAGCTGGAGTCTGGATCAAGCGCCTCAAACCGTGAGTGTGTTATATGAAAAAATCGTGTCTATGCTGAACCGGCGTTATGTTGAAAAAGCAGCACTTCTTTCCGCACAAGCACTCCGAGATGCGGCGGAGAGTGATATCGAAGAAACCTGCCAGCCTATCATGCGCTTTCTTACAAAACTTGCCTACATGGCGTTTACAGCACACGGCCGCATTTTAATCTCTAAAACAGAAATTCAACATACCCTCAAAGCACAAGGGATTGAAGGCTTGGAAAAAAAATCGGCTTTCATGCAACAACTCAGAGCAGCCGGTTATTTAAAGCCCGTGGGGGAAGCGCACAGTGAACTCGAGAAAGACTACTATTTCATCCACCTCAGCTTTCAAGAATATTTTGTGGCGCTGCACTTGGCGGAAGGCTTATCCGCGGCTCGACAGTCAAGCGTTTACGAAGAGGCGAAGAGTACCTTAATGACCTATAAATATGATCCCCGCTATGAAAACGTCTGGTACTTTGTGGCAGGGATTTTGGCCAGCAGGACGAGCATGGCGAGCAGGGGAAGCAGGACAAGCAGAGAAGAAACGCCTTCACAACAGCCTGACGCGCTCGATCATTTTTTTGAGGTCTGGGAAGCTGGGCCCAAAGACCTCTTCAACTTTGTGGATCGTTTAAGACTCATTCGCTTATGGGAAGAGGCGCAAGGCAAACTTTCAAGAGAGCGAGAA
>CAYTAW010000562.1:0-1907 GCA_964435675.1 uncultured Bdellovibrionales bacterium | reverse complement strand
CGGCAAGACCGATCGCGGTGAACTCCAGCGGCTCAGTAAGATGGGAATCGAAGCGATCAGCTTGAAGTACGAACACTTCCCTGAATTCGCCGATATAAACGGCAATCTCTCGCTGTTCCGAAGCATGGTATTCCTCAAGGGAAATCCACCGGCCGGCGTCGGGATATATGACGTTTATTTTACCAGGGGGCCGCGCGAAGCACGGAAGTAGTATGAAGTGTTACGAGTACCGCCTTCTTTCTGGGAGGTAGAAGTGAAGGCGGTCTCGAATTTGGTACACCCCAACTATTTTTATAGAGCCAGATCAGCCAATTTGAGAGCGATCTTGAGCGGTTAGCGGCGGCGCTGTCTTAGCTAAAGAACCTTTGTCTTGCTCAGCCCAGAGTGTTTTTAACTTTTATTACTTAACGATAACGATAGCCCGATGCTAAAATAAGTTCTATCGGTTTTTGGGGGTGGGCATGATTGGTCAGCGCACGGCAGTTTCGTTATTGTTGTCTGCATTTTCACTCTTAATTTGCACGGAAGTTTTCTCTCAAGTGCCAACTCAAATAGCGTTGGAAAATCTGGAAACGGCCAGTCGGCCGAGAGGTATAGTTGAAAATTATCCAGTTACGGTAGGAGTGATACTTCCTCGAGGAGCACTTAATATAGGTGAACGGGTAAGACTAATCGATGAACTTAAAAATGAAATACCGGTACGAGCTGAGAATACCGGCTATTGGGATATTTCTCGAACACAAATTAAGTGGATATTACTGCATTTTAATGCGTCATCGAACCATCAATACACTTTATTACTTCGCCAGCCAATTACCGATAAGCTGATTGCCCAAAATTTAATGGCGACTGAAACCGATTCAGAATTTCAGATAGATACCGGAGTATTAAAAGCAGTTATTCGTAAGGATGCAGGTTCCACGCATCTTTTTGATCGAATTATAATTGATGGCAAAGATATTCTACAGACGCCATTATCCACCAAACAAAATAATAATTCGAACGCCCAGCTATTCTCAATTGAAACGATAGATGAAAATGGGGTGCCCCATCCCGGAGGAGCATTGCCGCTCACTCAATGGGAGATTTCAGTAGAAGAGAATTATTCAGATAGTTTAATACTTCATGCTACAGGGTTCTTCACCGCGCCAGATGGCGCAAAGATTGCGAAAATTTCGCAACGATACTTTTTCTTTCGTAATGAGCAATTTGTTAGGCTATCACAAACCTTAACTTGGTTAGTTGATGATTGCTCTATTAATTCTGAGTACAACTTTTCTTGTGCGACTAGAATAAGGAATTACGCCTTGAGATTAAAGCCAACGACCAGTGGGAATAGATCTATTTCCTTTGGTGTCAGAGGTGGGAAGGAAGAGGTGCGAAGCGTTTCATTCCCAGAAGGGCCGGCAAGTCTAACATTAATTCAGGCGAATGCGGATCGTTTTAATGTCGGAGGTACATTATCGAAAGGTCTGAAGGGGCTCTCCAACAAAGAGCAAATAGGACGAATCGATGGATGGATAGGGCACGGCTCTGAAGATGGGGGAGTGGCAGTAAGTGTCAAAAATTTTTGGCAGCGGTATCCCAGTGCCTTTTCATTATCAAATGGCTATCTAGATATCGAGCTTTGGTCGTCTCGCACCGGAAAAAGTATGGGTTTTGGTGATCTGGATTTTTGGCTCCAAAATGGCCAGTATATCCTTGGATAAAGGCTTTGGCTAAGAACCACTTTATTGACGAGAGCTACCGACTTAAGGACAAAAATACGGAAAGATACAAATCGTACCGTTACTCAGGTGAGGGGGTGGCGCTCACTCATGACCTCATCTTCAATTTCTATTTACAAAACCCAAGACGACACAATGAAACGCTAAATTCTGTAAATCAGCATCCACTAATACTTAGGC
>CAYTAW010000561.1:0-1921 GCA_964435675.1 uncultured Bdellovibrionales bacterium | reverse complement strand
CCCCCGACTCATTAGTAGCGGGGCACGGTCGCGGCGACGGCGCGAGCTCAATAAAGCGATCTAAGAACGGCTCTAACCCGAAATTACTGAGCGCCGATCCGAAGAACATCGGCGTTAACTGCCCCCTCAAAAACTCGCCCTTGTCGAAGGGCGTGCCTGCTTCAGAGAGAAGCTGTAAATCCTCCTCTAATTTAGTGAGCAATTCAGGTTCGAGAATATTTTCTTTTTTCAATTCTGGAAGGGTATAGGAATGCGCCGAAGCTTTCTTTGATCCCCCCATTTCTGACCGTTGAAAGAGAGTCGCCCGCTGATTCTCTATCTCTACCACGCCGGCAAACCCCTTCGCATAACCAATCGGCCAGTTAATTGCGGCGGCGCGAATTCCCAGCACCTCTTCTACTTCTTGCATCAATTCGAGCGGATCGCGGCTCGGCAAATCCATCTTATTGATAAAGGTCAAAATTGGAATGCCGCGCATGCGGCAAACCGCAAACAACTTCCGCGTTTGCGCCTCAACGCCCTTCGACGCATCGATCACCATAATTGCGCTGTCAGCAGCCGTTAGCGTACGATAGGTATCTTCACTGAAATCCTGGTGGCCGGGCGTGTCGAGCACGTTAAAAATGGCGCCTTTATAGGGGAATTGCATAGCCGAAGCGGTAATTGAAATTCCGCGCTCCTGCTCCATTGCCATCCAGTCCGAACTCGCCGCCTTGGCGTTCTTCCGCCCGCGAACCATACCGGCGGTGCGAACCATACCCGAATAAAGAAGCAGCTTTTCGGTCAGCGTTGTCTTACCTGCGTCCGGGTGGCTGATAATTGCAAACGTCCTGCGCGACGCAATCTCTTGATGCGTATTAATGGGTAATGCTTCTTGCGACACGGAAATACTCTCAGCGGAATTTACAGATATGCAGTCCGATACCTTACTGCATCTTTACGCGGGCGTCTAGAAGCGCACGAGAACGCTCTTTATGCCTAATCTAGAAGAGATTAGACGGATATCCATTGAGCTGATCAATCACCTTCCGTAGTGTACTGCGTACTTCCGGCACCTCCTCTTTCGCAAGCTGCGCTTGCAGATAGGAAACGACCTTGCGATCGCCGAGATCGCGCAACGCATTTGCTGCGGCTATCCTCACCAGCGGATCACGGTCCTCAACTACCGTAAGCACCGCGCCGACGAAGCGCTTTTCGCGGCTTTTTCCGATCAATTTAAGCGCTTCTGCGCGCACTAAATAAGAATCATTATTTAAAAGATGGAGCACGGCTTCGTACCGCCCGAGCACCTGCTTTTTATCAACGGTCGCCAGCGACTTTAAAAGATCTTCAATCGGGTACTCCCCCTTCGCAATCACGCCAAGAAGTTGCTGATCATTGAGCTGGGCCAGTGGAATACCAAGTTTAGGAACGTCGTAATGATCAACTGGAAGAGCTTCTGGAAGAAGCGGTGGCTCACTGGCGACCGTCAACGGCTCGAGCGATTTGACGACGGCGGGCGGTTCGGGCTTCTTGACGACAAAAAACCAGATCAACAGAACGCCTGAGAAGATCATTATCAGGGCGAGGATGAACGAAACCATCCGGCTCATAAGTTGATGCCGCCGATATTTACGGGCAGCTTCATCATCATCCTTTCCTTGAAAGGCCGACCCAGGTCGTAGCGCGCCACCCCATGCATGAGCACTGCTATTTGCGGAGTGTCGCGGCGTCGATGTAGGACGCTGCCACTCATCTTGTTCGGTCTCTCCCGTAGACGGGCGCAATCGAATGGCGGGAAGGTTGGCGGAGGCATTCGGATTGTCGAGTTCTCGCTTGAGTGATCCGTCGACCGCTAGCGGCTTCCAACTTGACGGAGTTCTTTGCCGCCCGGCCCCGCCACGATCGCCGCCCGCAAAACTTCCCAGTGATTGTATCAGGG
>CAYTAW010000560.1:0-1922 GCA_964435675.1 uncultured Bdellovibrionales bacterium | reverse complement strand
GTCTTTGATTGAAAGAGTCCGTTTACCGGCTCCATCAATAACGTTCTCGTGCTTACCTCGATATAGGTATGCAGACAGCGGTACACCAAAGGGGAAATAGAGCGTTGGGTGGCTTGAATCAAATCGAGCATTCACGGTTCTCATCAATGCGTCTGCCGATACGAACCGCCCTGTGTAGGCGCAGGAACTAAGTATTCCGCTCGTGTATGAAATCGTTAGGGCAAGACACGACGTAACCAATATCTGAAATGAGTGGCGTTGCCTTCCAGACCACAAAATAACAATGGAGAGGAGGAGCAAGAGGCACATCGAAACAACTCCGTGCTCTAACGAGATGCCAATGTAAAAGCTTAGAAACGTAAGAGCGCCTGAAGCAAAAGCGAAGACAATTATTCCTAAAGTGAATGGGCAAACTCGCTTGAAACGGCTCGGTCTACAAAGCACTTGCGGATAGGTTGCTGCCGTGAAAAGTGCTAACCCGCCTAGGCATGGGAGGAGATACGTTCCAAGAAGTTGTCTAGCGAAGGTTAGGAATAACGCCGGTCCGATCCCCCAGCAGAGAAAGTACAGAAGTAGTTTATCGCTGATGAGGCCCTTGCGAATTCTCTTAAAGAGCAAGGGAAGAAATAGCAGCGTCCACGGGAAGAAGGCCGCAAGCAAGAAGAGCCAGCTCGATCCGTATGGATATCGGTGACCACTACCGAAGCGATCTCCGTAGTCCTTAACCAGATATCTTAGAAAATTTTCATTGAGGAAAAAGTATTTCAGAAATCCCGGATTGGATTGCTCAATAAGGAGAAATACCGGAGCTGTTATCAGTAGAAAAAGAATACCTCCCCGAATCCATGGCAGCTCTTTTACTTTCGACCACTCCTTTGTCAGCACACACCACAGAAAAATGCTCACTCCTGGAAAGACGACAGCAATCGGCCCCTTCGTTAGTGTTCCCGTCGCTAGGAAAAAGAAAAACAGGTATCGCCAAATCGATCTCGCAGTCTGGGATGGTTCCTGAAAAGCAAGGATGAAGCTTGCCATAACTCCAGAGATGGCAGCGGAGAGTGTCATATCGACAAGCGTTGAACCTGCCATGTAAAAGAATAATCCGCTGGTGAATAGCAGGAGGCCCGAAACTAACGCTCTCTCCCAACTCAACAGTCGGAATGCCGTGTAGCAAGTTAGTGCCAACATGATGAGTGCACTAATGAAGCTAGGAAGCCTTGCTGCAACCTGGTTCATCCCGAACAGTTCGATTGAAGCTGCTTCAAGCCAAAAGTGCAGCGGGGGCTTCGAAAGGAACGGGATCACTACGCCGTCTTTGTAGATTTTAGGTGTAAAGATATCTCCATCCTCAGACATTATCTTGCCAACCAAAGCATATCGGGACTCTGAGGGATCCAGATATGGAAGGTGGGCGATAGTGACGAATCGAAGAAGAATCAAACTACCTAGAATGCATCCTGCGATAGCTAGCCAGCGTCCTCGTACCCTCGAACTGGATTCTCGGCTACAATTTATATCTGTGGAGAAAGACATTTATGCAAAAATTCCTCATTTCGAATCACCAATAAAATTCACTTAAATGATTCTTAAATTTCTTCCGGCTGAAAGTCGTCTTCACGATTGAAAAGACTGTAGAGCGCCGGGATAACCAACAATGTCAGTACCGTCGCCGAAATAAGCCCTCCAATCACGACTGTTGCGATAGGACGCTGCACTTCAGAACCTGTTCCTGTCGCCAATGCCATCGGGACAAATCCTAGAGAAGCAACCAACGCCGTCATAAGCACCGGCCTAAGTCGTGTCAGTGCGCCTTCTACAATTGCATCATGAACACTCTTTCCTTCTTTCCTGAGGGTATTGATGAACGACACCATTACGAGTCCATTTAAAACGGCAACGCCAGACAATGCGATAAATCCAAC
>CAYTAW010000559.1:0-1935 GCA_964435675.1 uncultured Bdellovibrionales bacterium | reverse complement strand
GGGTATCCCCCTGAGCTCTTTTGTATTTTTACCTTCAAAAATCAGCAATTGCTCGATATTTAAAGCTCTTTGTTGTAGCTTAAAGAGCAACTAATTCACCTGTTATTTGATGGCTATTTGAGGAGTTTTCATGGGCTTAAGTTCCCCAAGCTACAATCCCCCCGGTTTTAATTCGCCTCTTAAAGATGTCGACCCTGATATTTATAAGCTTTTAAACGATGAAGCGGCTCGACAGGAGAGCGGTCTCGAAATGATTCCGAGTGAGAACTTCGTTCCCGATGCGATCCTTGAGGCTAATGGCTCGACCTTGACCAATAAATACGCAGAGGGTCTGCCACAGAAGCGTTATTACGGTGGCTGTCAGGTTGTCGATCAAGTTGAGGAGATCGCGATTGAGCGGGCCAAAAAACTTTTCGGCGTTGAGTTCGTGAACGTTCAGCCGCATTCTGGCGCGCAAGCAAATCAGGCGGTATATGAGGCGCTGCTTTCGCACGGCGACACGGTGATGGGGATGCGTCTTGATCACGGCGGCCATTTAACGCACGGCAGTCCGGTAAATTTCTCCGGTAAAAATTATAAAATTGTTGCCTACGGTGTTCGCGAGGATTCCGAGCTGATCGATCCTGAGCAGGTGCGCGCCTTGGCGCTTGAGCACAAGCCGAAGATGATTATCGCTGGCGCTTCGGCGTACTCGCGCAAAATTGATTTCGAGATGTTTCGTCGTGTCGCTGATGAGGTTGGAGCATTCTTGATGGCCGATATTGCACACTACGCGGGATTGGTTGCGGGCGGCGCGTATCCTAATCCTGCGCCGTATTGCGATATCGTGACTACGACCACGCACAAAACGCTGCGCGGTCCGCGTTCGGGTATTATTATGGGTCGCGCCGTTCATGCGAAAGCCATCAATAAGGCCGTATTTCCTGGATTACAGGGGGGGCCGCACATGCATACAATCGCTTCGAAAGCGATTGCCTTTCAGATCGCGCTGCAGCCGGAATTTAAGGAATACGCCAAACGTGTCGTCGTTAACGCGCAAGCGCTTGCGGCGGTCTTGATTGAGAAGGGCCTGCGCATAGTGTCCGGAGGCACTGACTCTCATTTGCTATTGATAGATCTCCGTCCGGCAAATATCACCGGCAAGGACGCGGAAGCGGCTCTTGGCGCGATCGGAATCACCATGAACAAGAACACGATTCCGTTTGATCCGCAGCCACCAATGGTCTGCAGTGGCATTCGCTGCGGAACTCCAGCGCTGACGACGCGCGGTATGGGAACCGAGGAAATGAAGAAAGTCGGTCAATTGATCACCGACGCGCTGCAGCACCGCGGCGACCAAGCGAAGCTTGACGGTCTGCGTCAAGAGGTTCGTGCGTTGAGCGGGCGCTTCCCGCTTTATCGAAGGGGATAGCTATGAAATGTCCGAAGTGCGCATCGGATAACATTTCGGTAATCGACTCTCGCAGTGATAATGACTCGATTCGCCGTCGGCGTGAATGTCAGGGCTGTCAATTTCGCTTCACGACTTTTGAGCGCGTCGAACTCTCTCTGCCGATGATTGTTAAGAAGGACGGGTCGCGGCAGATGTTCGACCGTAAGAAGATTCTCGGCGGCATGATTCGCGCCTGTGAGAAGCGGCCGGTTAGTCTTGATACTATCGAGCGTACTGTTGAAGAACTCGAGCAGCAGATCCAAGAGCGCTGCCTAAAGGAGCTCGAGAGCCGGGTGGTCGGTGATTTGGTGGTGGAAAAGCTTAAATCCATTGATAAAATCGCCTATATCCGCTTCGCCTCGGTCTATCGTGAATTCTCCGATATTAATCAATTTTTCGAGGCGCTTCAGAGCCTTGATGAGGCGCAGCGCCAGCAAATCGTTTCCCGAATGAAGGTGTCGAATTCTTAATGCGGCGTGGAGATCTGACGGTCGATCCAATTG
>CAYTAW010000558.1:0-1947 GCA_964435675.1 uncultured Bdellovibrionales bacterium | reverse complement strand
CGAGTCCCTGGCCATGCACGCCGAGTACTCGCGCGCGCAGTTTGGCTCTTCCAATCGACTCGAGGCAGATCTCGAGGAAATGCTCGCTGCCTATATGGCTCGAGCACGATGCGAGGGCAAGTATTCCATCTGACTCAACCAGCCCGGCAGCCTGCGCAAATAGGGAGATATACGCCTGTTCGGCCTTTTCTACCGCGGCGTTAGCGCGCGCAAATGAGGGCGGATCAACGACGACCACGCCGAAGCGGTCATTCCTCGCGGCTGCCTTCGCTATGAACTCAAAGGCGTCCTGAGCGACTGCTTCATGCGCGGTGGAGGGGAGATTATTGATGTGCCAGTTTTTTTCCGCGGCAGCGATTGCGGGCTTGGCAATATCGACCGTTAAAACGGAATTTGCCGAGCCGAGTCCGGCGGAGATAGAAAATCCACCCGTATAGCCAAATAGATTGAGCACGTTTCTTCCCCGTGAAAGCGATCGAATTAAAAGGCGATTCTCACGCTGATCGAGAAAAAATCCGCTCTTCTGACCGTGTATTAAGTCGACATCAAATAGAGCGCCGTGTTCGGAGATGCGTACGACAGGTGGGGGCGCGCTCCCAATCAGCGTCCTTCCGCTCCGTTCGTCTCCTGAGCGCGGTTTAAGATAGATATTTTTCACGCCAGCAATGCGCGCAATTGTCTGTGCGAGCGCGTCAATATTCCAGAATGCGGAGGGTCCGGCGCCATCGAGCTGCATAACCGCATAGTCAGCAAAAAGATCGCAGACAACGCCCGGGATCCCGTCGCCTTCTCCATTGATGAGCCTTGCGCAATTCGTAGCGGGTGAAAGAACGCTGCGGCGGCGGGCGACTGCGTCGTCAATTCGTCGCTCAATTAATTGATCGTCTAACGTCTCTTCAAGTGCGCAAACACGAAATGCAATTGGACAGTGCGGGTCATACAATCCGGCGGCGAAGATTTCATTTTCTTTGTTTTTTAGAACTGCGAAGGATCCGGGCGCGGCATCGGGCAGGGTGATCAGCGAATGTTGAAATACCCAGGGGTAGCCCCGTTTTAGATCCCGAATGCGGTCGTTGCGAACGCCGAGTTTTATCGGCCGCTCAGGTGAGCGGTTGAAAAGCTGCATACCTAGGTATTGTCTCAGATGCACCAATCTATTGAAAGTCCACCCGTCTATAGTATGGAGAGGCGGCGTCGATTAGGGTCCATTCCTGTGTGGGTCGCGGAAAACAAGACCAAAGGGTAAGCTCCAATCCAGGTCAGCCTCGCCGCAGCGAAGCGTAGGCGGGGTCAGGGTTTTATAAACAAGGAGAAATAAAGATATGGAAAGCAAAGCTAATGCAAAGTGGGTGGGAAATCTCAAGGATGGAAAGGGTACGATCTCGGTGGGTAGTGGTGTGTTGTGCGACAGCCCATATACATTTGCGACGCGCTTTGAAGGTGCAAAAGGCACTAATCCCGAAGAATTGATTGCGGCCGCGCATTCGGGATGTTTTTCGATGGCGCTTTCGGCTGAACTGGGAAAATCACAGATTACGCCGGAGAGCATCGAGACCTCGGCAGTTGTCGTGCTGCAGGCACAGGGTGGGGGATTTGATGTCACCGAAAGCCGCTTAACCACGGTGGTTAGCGCCAAGGGGGCGGACCGCGCAAAAATTGAAGCGGCGGCGGCAGGAGCTAAGGAAAATTGCCCGATTTCGAAGCTACTCAAGACTAAAATTTCGCTTGAATTGACCATAAACTCCTAAAAGAAACAGGTAGATTTCGATCGGCATGATCGAAATCACGTGGAGGTATGGCGCGACCTGCCCGGTCGCGCCATATTTATTGGTTTTTCAGCAAAATCCCGCCGTTCCGATTATGTAGGTATCTGTGTCTTTATTTGACTATCCAATTTAGAGATATTACTATTGCGTTCTAGTTCTTAGTCATAGTGCACAACTTTGA
>CAYTAW010000557.1:0-1953 GCA_964435675.1 uncultured Bdellovibrionales bacterium | reverse complement strand
GTTTTCGCTGGGTGACAGCTGCACTTGGAAGATCCCTGAGCGCTACGATTTGATAACGGCGTGGGGCAGTACCTTTCACCTCGCGCTTGAAAGCCATCGGCCGGTGATGGGGAGACTTTGCGGTGCATTGACTCCGCGCGCGCGTGTGCTCGCTGCTTCATGTGGCGTATGATCAGCATCCGGAAAACCACGTTATGATAATTGCGCAAAAAAATTAGCCATTAACCGCTTAATTCGAAGTTGGGCGGTTTATAAAATCTTACGAAGCGCTTTGGGCGTTTGAGAACAATCAAGGAACGTTTAATAGCTTTAATTCTATAGGGAGGTTCTATGCCGGGAACAGTCATGCAACGTGGAAATCAGAGTGAGGAGAAAGCGCTCGAACAGGCGCTTGTGCGCATGAAGGATATGGTCGCTAAGGCCGAGTCCGATAAAATAGAAGATGTATCAGAGCATCGGGGAGGTGCTTCTTTCCGAGGATATTCACTTACTGTCGACAGGCACACGTTGGTCATCGGCGTCGAACACAATCGATCGGTGTCATCGCTGCTGAGGTATTCAGCTACTCTTTCTAAGCTCATCGGGAGCAAAAACGAAGCGCAGGAATTAGCCCGGGTTTCGGGCTATGGCGGGCCGATTATTCCGGCAGATGAATCCGTTAAAGAGGGGCTGTTCTTAGAAAGTCTCTTTGACGATCTGCATCAGATTGCCACCACGGGAAGTTTTGATCGCAACGGTAGCCTACGCCGGCTCGCGCAGTCGATGGTATCCCGGAATCATGGGCCGAGTGCGGCCGTAGTTGAGCGCGATTGGCAGGAGTATATGACGGCGCTAGGACATTGATTTAACTCGCAAATCGAATTTTTGCTTTACTGCGGGGCTTTGCTAATATTGCCCCCATGAGCCTCGAAGTTTTTAAGTTGATTGTAAACGGCAAACCTCTTTGGCAAGGGTGTAACGACAATACGGGGATGCTCTCGCTCGATGAGCTTACCATTGCCCCGGTTTCTCCTTCGCTCGAAAGCGTCGTCAATGCGATGCTTGATCAAGATTTTGGATTCACCCGCGCCGAGCGCGACGCAGAGATTCGCCGGCTCGTTTGCGAATACGGTCAGATTGAAAATTATCGTAACGGTAATTTCGTGCTCGATGTCGATCGCTTTTTAGGTATAGTGGGTCGCATATTGCACCCGGATGTGGCCTTTTCAATCGGATTGAACGCTGAAGAGATAGAATATTTAAGTTCGGCGGCGCAGGCAGTACATGATGAACTGAGCGGCAATCCGCGCTGGCACAGCTCTTCTGCCGTGTCGGCCAGAGAGGGCTTGCACGAAGAAGTGTTTTCCAAATTATTCCCAGATTTTAATATGCAAGACGGATCAATCTCGCATGATCTAATTCAGTCTGAAGAATCTCAGCCGCTGAAGAACGGTTTGGCATATTTTTCGATGCTCGCGCATAGTCGGGCTCTTCAAGACGCTTAATACCGGTCAATCTGGTTGCGAATTGCTCAACCAGTTAATTGCCTGTTCGCGCAACGTGTATATTCTCTCAACGATGCTTCGTAAGAATGCCTCTCCTCTTGAACGAATCCCGCAGTAGTCATGCTCGTTTCCGATAAATACTTCGCCTATGATATCGTATTTCGGCTGATGTTCGCTCCCATTGCGCGCTATTTGAAAAATCGCGGTCGTTTGATCGGTAAAATGCTCATCGAATGTTTCGACCGGCTCGCCGTTCGCGGTCACATTGGTCATCGTCACGGAGATTTGATCTTCATCGTATTCCGTCACCGAATGGTCGGCGTAGTCGAGACTGGCGGAGGGATCGAGCGACTCGACGAGCGGCCGTGTTGGAAGCGTGAGCATCCCGTCAATGTCGTCCCGTTCGAAATCACACGGCTGATTAAACGAGCAGCCGATATACTCGATGCCGTCATCACTTTCGGGCGCG
>CAYTAW010000556.1:623-1957 GCA_964435675.1 uncultured Bdellovibrionales bacterium | reverse complement strand
GATGAGGGCATTCTCCTTCTACTTCGACACCGAGCGCGTACGCGCTCTCCGGATTAATTTCGGCCATTACCCAATCAGGAGCGAGTTCGAGCGAATCGAGCGTTATTCCATTGAGCAGCACCTCGAAAGAAAATGGACGCAGATTTTCGTCGGAAACGACACGCAATTCGGGAAGAACGACACCCGTTTGCACCGCGAAGCCCGTAACAAATTGTGTCCAGTAAGCGCGGTACCGCTGCTGAGAATTACGGTACTGACGGAAGAGACCGTTGCTGTCGAGCGCGAGCGTAATCGGTTCCTTCTCGAATACTTCGTCGTCCCCCGGCGAAAAGGTGCTCGGCAGCAGCGGAGAGGAGCCGAGCTGTTCACGCAGCGGAAAGGCCGGATTCGCTGCACTCGCTTGACGACGCACGAAATAACCAAGCCCAAAAAATACTACAGCAATTGCCGTAAAGGGGATTATCGGAAGCCCCGGCAGCAAGCCGATCAAGAATACCAGCGTACCCGCAACGTAAAGGGTCGCCGGCTGCGCAAAGAGTTGCGTTCCGAGATCGGAACCAAGCGTCGCATTCTCGCCGGAAGAGACGCGCGTCACTACGATCCCGGCGCAAATTGAAATCAGCAGCGCGGGAATCTGACTTACTAAGCCATCGCCGACAGTCAGCGTGGTATAGGTCTGCACCGCATCGGCAAACCCTTGGCCGCGACTTAAGCCTAGATAAAGACCGCCGATGATATTGGTGAGAATAATGAAGAATCCGGCGATCGCATCGCCCTGGACGAACTTCATAGCGCCGTCCATCGAACCGTAGAGCTGCGACTCTTTTCTCAGATCTTCGCGGCGACGCTGTGCTTCCTGCGCGGTGATCAACCCTGCCCGGACATCGGAGTCGATAGCCATCTGCTTTCCAGGCAGCGCATCGAGCGAAAAGCGCGCGGCGACTTCCGAAACGCGCGTCGCACCGCGGGCAATAACGAGAAAGTTAACGATGGTGATGATAGTAAAAATGATTACTCCGACGACCACTTCGCCGCGAATCAAGAAATTACCGAACGCGTTGATTACCTGCCCCGCCTCTCCCTGGCTTAAAATCAGCCGGGTCGAAGCCACATTTAACCCGAGACGAAAAAGGGTTGAAAGGAGCAACACAGCGGGAAACGAGAGCAGCGAAAGAGCGCCGGGCATGTAAAGGCCGACCAACAGCAGCAGGAGGCTAAACGCAATATTCAGAACGAGCAATAAATCGAGCAGCACCGTCGGCAGCGGCACGAGCAGCATGCTGGCAACCGATATGACGAAAAGCGCCAAAACAATATCGCTTCTCTGTCCGGCC
>CAYTAW010000556.1:0-613 GCA_964435675.1 uncultured Bdellovibrionales bacterium | reverse complement strand
ATTACTTTCTCTCCATTCGCCCTTTAATCTTCGCTGAAGCTCCAGCGAACAAGCGCCAAATCCCCGCAAAGATGGTTTAAGTCTAGTTGAATGCGCCCTGTATTTGAAGACCAAATCCAATTAGCAGGATGCCCATGAAACCGGCGAATACAAGCGCAACCGGGCCCGTAGCTTCAAGTTCGAGCTTTTTAATTTTCGCCTCAATCTGCGTTTCGCGCTGCGACGAAACGGCGTCCGCCAGCTCTTGAAGATGCTTCGAAATTTCACCTCCGTGCTTGGCCACCTGCGAAAGGTTGACGAACGCATGTTTGAGCTCGGTGCTTCCTGAAAGCCGTCCAATTTCTCCGAGCGCCTCTTCAGTGCCCATACCAGACTTGACGTGATACTGCACATAGCTGAGCAGCTCGGTAACAACGTTGTGAGTATCGCGCTCATCCGCCATCTGCACCACGCGCTGCAGACACGGACCAACGTCGAGAGAACTGCTTACGCCGATTGATATCTGCTCAACTACAAGGGGAAGATAGAACATGATCTCTTCCAAGCGCTGTTTATCGCGACGATCGAGAATGGTCAACGGCGCTTGAAATCCCGAAGCGACCCCGATTAACAC
>CAYTAW010000555.1:0-1962 GCA_964435675.1 uncultured Bdellovibrionales bacterium | reverse complement strand
GTTCCGCTCTAGACTCTTGATATATTGTTTGTGCTGATAGTGATCGCAGAGGTTAGAAAACCCAATACCAACTTTCATCTTCTCGGAGTAACAAGGCTGGAGAGCATTTTTGAATTCAGGCGCTACGGTGCCGCCAGCTTCGATAGCACTGCCCCGCTCTTACAAGCATTCAAAAGCGACAAGGATAATTATCACACTGCACGGAAAAACTATGTCGCTGTTCGCGTCCCTCAGGTAGATGGTAACGTAAAGCTAAAAGGGAGGATTTTAGCCGGGGAAGTTCAACAAGGGGCGGCCATCCGAGCAGAACGTGACTGCCTAACCACATTAAAGAACTTCGCAGCGCAACGTGGTTCACTGGATGATGCTATCGATGCGCTCATGACCTATACCGAACTTCACGATGAAACTGTGATATTGAAACCGGAAAAGCGTGCTTTACGTGAAACCCAGTACCGAGAAACGTTGAGCTCTAGGCCATGGGAAAACTGCGGTTGCAGTATTTGTAAGGCGATCGGATATCAGGTTGTATTATTCCGTGGTGCGGAGCGTAACCGCCGCCGGGGATTTCATAACGTCGACTCCTTCTACAGACGGTTGCTCGCAACGGTCGACCAATGAGAACAACACCAATAATTTTATGAGATTAATCGAAATCCCGGCTGTCGAATTCTACCAAGGAAAAGAGTCCAAGCACCATCTATATTGCTTTGATGTCGACGGCAAAAATATATCCGATTTCGCGACTGTAGATCGAGTGAGACGGAATGGCGATTCGTCCCTACTCGGGTATCAGCGACACGAAGTAATTAACCATATTAAGGAAATCCGGAGCTATCTTGAGGAATCTCCTAATCCAATGATTCCAAACGCGATTGTAATCGCGTTTGATAAATCGGTAAGATTCCAGCCGCTTGGTGGGGTAACGAAAGGCACTGTTGGTCGGCTTGGAATATTACGAATTCAAACTCCGGATGATCCTGAGGAAATGAAACCGGGTTGGATTGTTGACGGCCAGCAGCGTACCGCAGCAATTCGCGATGCGGACATTCGCACATTTCCAATATGTGTTGTAGCATTTATTGCCGCTACGGATAACGAACAGCGCGAGCATTTCGTCCGCGTGAATTCTGCTAAGCCGTTACCAAAAGATCTAATATTTGAATTGTTACCTGAGACCGATGGTGTTCTTTCGAAACAGTTGATGAGCAAGCGCGAACCAGCTCGCCTTGCTGGTCGTCTGAACTCGATCGCCACTTCACCGTTTGTGGGGAAAATCAGGATGCCGACCTGCCCCAGGGGTATCATCTCCTATTCCGCGGTTCTTAGGATGCTGGAAAACAGTTTCCGCGATGGCGCACTATATGAAATCGAAACATTAGCAGGCGAGAAACGAGGAGAAGAAGAGGTCCTCCGCTTCTTATGCGACTACTGGTCGGCCGTAGTTGAAACGTTTCCGGATGCTTGGAAGCTGCAACCGACAAAGTCGCGACTCACCCATGGATGTGGAATTCTTTCAATGGGATATTTAATGGAAGAGATCAGTCACACTGTGGGACTCAAGGCGAAAGACCGTACCGTAGGTTTCCGGCGCGAACTTGCCAAGATAGCTCCGACCTGCGCTTGGACATCGGGTGAATGGGTATTTGGCGACGGAATGCGTCGTCGATGGAATGATATTCAGAATACTCCCAAGGATATAGGCATGTTAACAAATTTCATATTAGCTGAATATCGACGCATCCGAGGATAATTACGGTCTTAGTGTCACAATAAATCTCCCTGTAAATCGACAATGGGGACGCCATCGTACCAAGCTCTGCTAGCATTGATATTGCGACGAATTTGAGTCAGAGATTCTAATAATAGATTTCGCCCTGTCGCTGTATCAAGGCTCTTGTTTACCCACTTTGATTCCCAAAATTTTGGGCTAAGTGCATCTAGCACCTTTGACACAGATTC
>CAYTAW010000554.1:0-1968 GCA_964435675.1 uncultured Bdellovibrionales bacterium | reverse complement strand
TTTATCAAGCATGCTCCCGGAGCCAAATCCATGGCCGCGGAAGGTGAGCTGCGGCGCCTTTTGCCCCAGGCCGATCTTTGCGCTTGCAAAGTCGAATTTCATCGCCTGTTCGAGGGTGAGTGTTTGGCGTTCTTCCATTAACAGCTCAGGCTCAAAATCACGCTCTTGAATCGGGTGCGGCTTGGTGTCGGGCGCGTTCTTGTGCACTGGAATTTCGCGCGGCTGTTCGGTCTTGAAATCATATTCAATCGCCGGCGCCTTGATATTGAGTTCAGCGCGAATTTTCTCGATTTTTTCTTCGAGCGACGGACTGAGCGCCGGTATTGTCCGCTCGGCCGCGGGTTCAACGAATTTTTCAACTTGCTGCTCGAGTCGTTGTGCTGGTGCCAAGGGTTCGGCGTTTATCTGTCTCCCGCTGACTTGCGCGGACGGCTCGGGTTGTTGAGCCTCCACGGCTGCAACTGCTGATTCGACGGGGGAGCGAGGATTTTCGATTGGCAGGGGGCGCGTTTCTACCTTCTGGTCGGTCTCAATAGCGGGCTCAGGATTTTCGATTTGCCTCACTTGGCGGCGCGGTTGGATTGAAGTGCTCTTCTCAGGCTCGATACGCTTTTGAATAACCGGCTGGGCTTCGAGCACCGGGCTAGGCGTTTCTTGCTTTGATTCCGCGTTTCGCAGCTGCTCGATTATCTGCGGCTCTTGACTGCGTTCGCTCTTTGGTTCGACGGCGCGGGCCGGTACCGCCTCAATAGCGGGCTCGAAGACTTTCTCTGTGGGTATCTCTGGCTGACGGGGCGCTGCCTCTACTTCAATCGAGAGACGAATCTTGGGGGCTTCTTCTGGAGATGGCGGAATCGGACCATGTTTTTCCTGAATACGCGATCGCTCGGCTTGAATTACTCGCTCGATGTCGCTGTCAGTACTGTGTCCCTGTTCAAGATCGAGAGCCGTTTCAATAACAGAAGATGGCGAAGTCAGTTCATGACTGTCGAGCACAGCGTCGCTATTAAGCGGATCAACTCGTTGTTCCACAGTCGACATAGCCTACGTCCGCGAAATGCGGGAAAGGAAATAACTTAATGACTTCGGATAATTATATCAAGGTTATGACAGTTAATCTACGATTGTGTGCATATCCAAGAAGGCACCGAAAAGGCTCTTCGGTGCGCCGCTAAAGCTCAATAATTTCAGGTGGTTATTGGGGCGATCGAATTAGTTCTGTTCAATTTCTATAACCGTAATTCCACGTCCGCGCATGTCGCTAAGAATTTCCTCTTTATGCTCGCGGTTTCGAACTTCAATCAAAAAGGAGATGTCTACATTTCCGGGTATGTGGCTGAAGCTTCGATCATGATTTACCTCGAGGACATTTCCACCGAGTTGCGCAATGACACCGGCAATTGCAGATAACGATCCGGGGCGGTCGGGAACGGACGCATTAATTCGCATCAGACGATCTCGTTCGCCCATATCCCATTCAATAAGGCGCGAAAGTAAGTTTACGTCAATATTGCTGCCGCACACTACGATCACCGGTTTTTTGTAGCGTCCGGGTAGATGCCCCTCAAGCAGGGCCGCCAAGCCAGCGGCGCCGGCTCCTTCAACGACGACGCGCTCATTCTCAAGGAAACTGATGATAGAGCGCGCGATTACATTTTCAGAAACGGTAACCATCTTATCGACGAGCCGGTTGATGATTGGTTCGTTAATCTTGCCGATCGTCTTCACTGCGATGCCGTCGGCGATCGAGGTATCCGCGAGCACCATCGCCGGCTTTGCAAAATTCGGATCGCGGTGTTGTACCGCCCATTCGCTCTGCACACCGAGGATGAAGCAATCCGGTTTTCGCTCCTTTATTGCCAGAGCGATGCCCGATATCAGGCCACCACCGCCGCAGGGGACAATAATCGAATCGAAATCGATCCCTTGGTCTAGCAATTCGAGTCCGGCAGTTCCTTGTCCAGAAAC
>CAYTAW010000553.1:0-1972 GCA_964435675.1 uncultured Bdellovibrionales bacterium | reverse complement strand
GCGGTAAAGTGCGGCGCCACTTTGGGAACGGCCTGGCGCAGCAAGTGCAGAGCGTTAATCCATAGCGCCTGAATCTCAACCGGCTTACCAATGCGAGGAGTGACTACCCAATCACCGATTTTCGCGTCCATCCAGGTAAGCTGTCTGCCGGCTACGCCTCCCTGGAGGAGGGCGTCCTCGCACACTTTTATATTGTAGTGCGTGCCCTTCATTAACGCGTCGAAAATGCCGGATGCGGTTTCGGCCAACGCGCGGCGCTCAGCCCGTGAAAGACGAATGAGGTCGCGGCGCGCGTAGCCCAGTAGCTCTCCGATTGCGAGCAAGTACCAGAGCGTCGCGTCAATCGAATGGTATTCAGGCTGGTCGGCGGTGTCCGGAAAGCGATTTGGTATCAAGCCGTCTCTGACCGTATCGCGCCAACTAAAAATAATTTCCTTGGCGAATTCGAAATCCCCAAGAGCAAAGCACAGTCCGCGAATGCTGATGAAGGTGTCGCGCCCCCAATCCGAAAACCATGGGTAGCCGGCTATGATGGAGGCGCGTTCATTGCGACGCACTTTATAATCACTTGCCGCGTGATGCAGCACGGTCTTTATACGTCGGCGCCTGGTGCGTTCGGCGTCGATCTCCTGCGTCAGTTTTTTTTCGAGTCTTCGGCCATCGAGATTCGGATAGCACTGATCTCGGTGCGCTGAAAATTTCAGTGTGGCAGAAGGCGCGAGCGTATCGAACTCAAAATAGCCCGGGGTGAAAAGATCTTCTAGGAAATCATAGCCGCGATTTCTCTCTTCGCTATATGCGAAATTGTCGAACCAGAGCGGATCGGCGTGATATGAAGCCGTCGAGGAGAAAAAGACAATGGGAGAGTGTTGGTCACGTTGCCAGTAATGGCAGCTTCCATCGGGTTTAATCGGCGCCTCGCTGTAGCGCTGATTCCCCGTCAGGTGATGATGATCTCGCATCGAAAGAAACGGGCGAATACGAAGAGTGGCAGATGCGTTTGCCGGAGAAACGAACGACCAGCGCAAAAAACCGCTCGGCACCCCTTTTAGCAAAAAAAGTTCGTAGCGCAGCGTGCCTTCCGCCAACTCGAATTCCCATGTCGGCCAGGGGGACGTTGAGAAGTGGGTGATAGCTTCGTTTCCCTTCGGATGTACGGTGCCATCGCTGAATTGGAATGACGAGAGACCCTGCCACTCGCCGTTAATATTGATTTCCACGAGCGGTGTATGCAGCAGCACCGAGCGCCGCTCAGACCCTGCGTCAGGAGTTATGTAGAGGGCGTGGTAGCGCCGCGTCGGCACGAGATCGCTGGTTCCCATGCTGTAACCACCGAGCTGGTCGGTTTCGAGCCATTCAATTGGCTTAGCGTCGTCGTCGTTTCCTGGCATCTGTTGGGGTTGTAATCACTAATTGCCGAGCCTGAGCATGGTAATATTTCCTTATAATGTCAATATGTTGTCTGGATAAGTCACGGCTACTTGGTGACGGAGCATACCCCTTATAGAAGGTTTCCAAGGGCATATTTTCGCCCGTCGTAATTGAGGTAGTTCTATGGTTCGTCCGGTTTTGTCTCTTCTAATTTCAGCAGCATTAATTGGATGCGGATCGGTTCCGAAGAACGGAGCGATGGGCGGTGTGGTCGGCGCCGGAGTCGGTGCCGGAACAGGCGCAATAATTGGCAGCGTAATTAGCAACGGAGACGTGGCCGCAAGCGCCTTAGTCGGCGGAGCAGTCGGAATTCCAGTTGGCATCGCGCTTGGTATTGCACTTTCTTCATACGACAGCGAAGTGCAAGAGCAGCGCTTAATCGCTCGATATCTCGAACAACAGAATTCAATCGTTTCTCAGGAAGGGGAAATTCAACAACTTCGCGAGGAGGTATTAACTGATTCGCCGAGTAATCCCTATTACAATCAGGGAGTCCGTCGCCCGTATAATGGCGTTACGGCGGGTACGAACTAGGTGGGGC
>CAYTAW010000552.1:0-1983 GCA_964435675.1 uncultured Bdellovibrionales bacterium | reverse complement strand
ATGCTGAACGATTCATTCGGCGCATGAATACAATCTTCTTCGAGCCCAAATCCGACTAGCAGCGGCGATGCCCCTGAGAGCGTAGAAAGTTCAGCGACTATCGGAATCGAAGCGCCTTCCCAAATAAAAATCGTACGCCCGCCGCTAACCTGATCGAGCACCGCGCGCGCCGCCGTCACTACTGGAGACTGAACGTCGAGAGAAACGGAACACCCGCCCACGTCTGCATATACTACCTCGAAACGCAGACCAACCGGTGTGTGCTGGCGCAGATGCTCGATAATCGCATCGAGACAACGCTGAGGATCTTGGCCGGTTACCAGACGCGAGGATATCTTCACTGAAGCCGAGGCAGGAATAATCGTCTTACCCCCCTCTCCGCCATATCCGCCATGAATGCCATTTACCTCGATCGTCGGACGCAATCCACGGCGCTCCGCAACGGTATAACCAGCTTCCCCGCCATCGGGCTTAACTCCGACCACCTCTTCATAGCGCTCGAGTTCATAGGGGGCCTGATTCGCAAGTTTGCGCACCTGATCATCGAGTGGCTGCGCGTCTTGGTAAAAGTCCTTAACGGCAATGCTGCCATCAGCGTTGTGCAAAGTAGCTACGAGGCGCGCAATCTCCGTCGCCGGATTACGAAGTAATCCGCCGTGGACACCGGAGTGCAGGTCATATTTGGGTCCGCTCAATCTGACCTCACATGAGACAATACCGCGCAGCCCCATGGTAATAGTAGCCAAAGAGGCGTCAAGTGTGCCCGTGTCGCATACCATCAGCATATCGGCTTCGAGCCGGTTTTTTATACGTGGTAGCAGCTCACTCAAATGCCCGCTTCCCGCTTCTTCTTCACCTTCGATGATTACTTTCATCGGACAGGTAAGCTGCCCCTCGTTGATCAGCGCCTCTATCGCTTTGAGAACGTAAAATAGCTGTCCCTTATTGTCCTGAGCGCCGCGCGCATACATTCGCCCATTACGGACCTGAGGCTCAAAGGGGGGTGATGTCCACAATTCGAGCGGATCTACCGGTTGCACATCGTAATGTCCATAAAAGAGCACCTTAGTCTTTGATTGATCGCCGCCGCGTTCCGCGAAAACAACCGGTTTTCCCTGGCCACGCATAATCTCGACAGTGAATCCGAGCTTTTCTAGATGCGATCCAAGCCAGGCGCAGCACGCTTCGCAATCGTCTGAAAAAGCGGAGTCTGTACTAATGCTTTTGAAGCGCAGGAACTCACTCCATTGTTCGAGGATACGGCCCTTTTCCTGAGCAAATATCCGACGATACGTGTCAATCATTATCTTGCGCTCCCCTGCGGTACATGCCAAAAACTATAGAGCAAGCCTAAACGGAGCTTGCCGATAAGTCAAAACTATTGGTGAACGAGCAGCCTGCAGATCGCGCGATTCATGCAGCACTTTCCAATTTCGGCGTCAGCAGTAAATCGGCTTTTTCGGTACTGACTTTAGGGCGCTCCGATAGCGGGCTAATAAAAATAAAGGATTTTTGGAGGAAATAATGAAAAAGTTTTTGTGCATCGCTCTCTGCTTTGTTTTCGTCGGCGCTACATCTGGTTGTTCGTGGTTTAAAAAGAAGGGCGGCGACGGTGATGGCTCGGAATTAAGCGAATCAGATCTTGATGCGCAGCGCGAAGGCCGCTTCGGTTCCGGCTCGATTCCTTCGGCCGAAGGAGAAGGCGTATTTCGCGATATCCATTTCGACTATGACAGCTCATCGATCGATGATTTAGGTCGTCAGGATATCGATTACAATATTCAGATTATCAACGCCAATCCGGACGTAAAGATCCAGTTGGAAGGACACTGCGACGAGCGTGGAACGAATGAGTACAACCTTGCTCTCGGTCAATCGCGCGCTCGAGCAGTTCAGGAAATCTTGACCTCTTACGGAGTACCAAGTTCCAAACTATCGACTATTAGCTATGGCGAAGAAGTGCCTCTTGATACGGGTCACAGC
>CAYTAW010000551.1:0-2013 GCA_964435675.1 uncultured Bdellovibrionales bacterium | reverse complement strand
GCAAACTCGTAAGCCGCACAATCACATAATTAGGATTCCATGCCGTATTTGCTCTGACGCTTCCGAGAATATGCAGCTCTTTACCGTCATTCACTTCTTGATGAACTTGTAACGTAAATGGCATACGGTCGTTGCCGGGCAAGTTATCGGTCGACTCGAGCACAACATCCGGAGGTGGAGGCACCTCATCGCCGCCAAGCGGGGCGCATCCAGAAAGTCCTGCGGCACATAGTGCAGCCTGAACCATCAAGCCAGCTAGCTTTCTCACTTCAGAAACTCCTTCGCTATTTTGCGATCTTTCAGATACCAATTGTCGCCAACGTGAAACACCCACGTCTGATGCTCTAAGGAATCGGTGACAATATAAAAAGGAATACGATAGTAACGAACCAATAATTCAACTTCGGCGGTAAAGGTGTCTGCACTATATTCAACATGCTTAGGACGTGATTCGACGATGCGAATATTCTCATGCTCGGTAGTGAGGGTTTTACGCACCTCGTCCGGGGCGCTCTTATCAATAAAAAGCGCAGCCTCCCCTTTGCTCCAATAGATCGCCTCTCCGAATCGCTTCAAGCGGGGTTCAAATAGGGCGATTCGGTCGGCCGAAGTCGCGCCCACATTCTTCCACGCTTGGATAAATGGGGCAAAGATAACACACCCCGAAAGCGAAACTACGGCGAACACCAACGCGAGCTTAGACGCATTACGAATTTTTGAATTAATCATCGCCATACGCCCGAAAAGTTATTTATTTAGGAAGCAGTTTATCGACAACTTTTTGCCATCCAGAGCGCACAGCACCATACGCTTCAGCCCCCGTATCAGGATGCTGCCCTTCGGGCTGCGGTTGCGGAGTCGGCTTGCCCTCCATTGGATCAAGCACATTTACTTCGCCATGAAGCTCTTTTACGAGCTTCTGGCCAACTGGTATGGTCTTTTCATCCTGAATCTTCGTTTTCATGAAACGATGGCTGAGTTCGTTAAGCCCAATGAGCGCCACAGCCGCCGAGAACAACGATATTAAAAGGAGATGAAGAAGACGGGATGCGTCCATATATGCGGGATCATAGCGTAAGCCCATCTGGATTGAGAAGTGGGCAATTGCCGCGCGTTGATTAGCGCAAGTTACTCTTTTACTACGATATTTTTACGGACCCAGTCGACTATGGCTCCCGTAGAAGAGCCAGGCTGAAAGATTTCGCGAACGCCAAGCGCTTTTAACTTATCAATATCGTCCTTTGGCACGATACCGCCGCCAAAGACAATAATGTCGGAAGCGTCGGACTTTTTGAGCAGATCGAGCACCTCGGGGAAAAGTGTCATGTGCGCGCCTGAAAGGATGCTGAGCCCGATACAGTGAACGTCCTCTTGAATTGCGCTGCGCACGATCATTTCCGGGGTTTGATGAAGTCCCGTATAAATTACCTCCATGCCGGCGTCGCGCAACGCGCGCGCGACGACTTTAGCGCCGCGGTCGTGGCCATCAAGACCGGGCTTTGCGATTAAGATACGAATCGGTGTGTTCTGCGCGTCAGCCATACGGTGCTAAACTAAATAATACCTGGATCCCGGTATACCCCAAAAACGTCCCGATAAATATCAGAAACTTCTCCTAATGTCATACCGACTTCGACCGCATCGATAAGCACCGGCATCACATTGCGTCCCTCCCGGCAGGCAGCCGTAAGTTTTGCGCTCTGGTCAGCAAGCTTAGCCGCGTCGCGCTTCGCCTTGAACGCAATGCAATGCTCACGCTGGCGCTGTTCGGAGGCAATATCGATGTGCAGAGTCGGAATTTCTTGCTCTTCAGCATCCGAATACATATTAACGCCGACGATCGGACGCTCCTGCGCGTCGACTTCGAGCTGGAACTGATAGGCGGCTTCGCCAATTTCGCGCTGCGGATACCCCTCTTCAACCGCGCGCAGCATGCCGCCGTACTCGTCGATTGTTTTAATATACTGCATCGCTTCCGCTTCAATTTCGTTGGTCAAACGTTCGACATAATAC
>CAYTAW010000550.1:0-2014 GCA_964435675.1 uncultured Bdellovibrionales bacterium | reverse complement strand
GGGTATACGTGGTCGGAGAACAGCCGTGAATACCGGATAACACCATGGTCAAATGACCCGGTGAGCGATCGCCGCGGTGAAATAATTTACCTGCGTGATACTTCAACGGGGGCATTTTGGTCGCCGACGCCACTTCCGGCCGGCAGTGACGTTCCGTTTTCGGTAACACACGGCTTCGGGTATTCCGAATTTTGCTCTTCGAACAACAACATCCGTACAGCGCTCACGTTTTCCGGCTCGCGCAATGATAAGGTTAAGTGGATGCATCTTGATCTGCATAACGAAACGCCGGTCGAGCGCACGCTCGAGGTGTACCTCTTCGTCGACTGGGTACTCGGCGTTGAACGCGAGGAGATGTTTCGCTATGTCCAGACCGGATACGACGAAGATCAAAAATTCCTCTACGCAACGAACTATTACAACATGGATTTCCCGGGCCGCATCGCGTTTATTGGAACGAGTGAGCCTAACCTCTCATTTACCAGCAATCGCCGGGAATTTCTCGGCCGCAACGGCGATTTCGCTGCGCCGCACTTCTTCGTAAACAGCGATAGCGATGCGCGCTCCCTGCTCCACGCGTCGCAATCGCGTCTTATGAGCAATACCACCGGCATCGGCAACCAGCCGTGCGGAGTGCTGATGGTGCACATCACCATTCCGCCAAAAGAACGGTATTCGACGCAGTTCTACATTGGAGAATCGGCGACAATCGAAGAAGCGCGCAAAGCTGCTCCGCGATACCGCCTGCTGATGACGCGCACGGCTGAATTTGAGCTGGTGAAACGGCATTGGAACACGCTAGTTAATTCCGTTCAGGTGCGCACACCAGAGAAGAGCTTCGACCTGATGCTCAATGGGTGGCTCCTTTACCAGACGCTCGCCTGCAGAATTATGGGCCGCTCTGCTTTTTATCAGTCGGGGGGCGCGATCGGATTCCGCGATCAATTGCAGGATTCGATGGCGATGCTTTACTCGGCACCTGAGATCACAAAGCGGCAGATCCTGCTCGCCGCAAGCCGCATGTTTCCCGAGGGCGATGTTCAGCACTGGTGGCATCCGCCAATCGGTCGCGGTATCCGCACCAAGATAACCGATAACTATTTATGGCTGCCCTACGTTATCTGCCGTTACATAGAGGTCACTGGCGACACCGGTATCTTCGATGAACAGGTGGGATTCATTCAAGGGCCGCAGCTCGAGCATGGTCACATGGAGATGATGTTTATCCCAAACCCGACCGACGAGCGCTCCTCTCTTTTCGATCACTGCGTTCGTGCGCTGCGCCGATCGCTGATGCGCGGTCCCCACGGGCTACCGCTAATGGGTGGCGGCGATTGGAACGACGGAATGAATTTGGTCGGTAAGAATGGGCTTGGCGAAAGCTGCTGGCTGGGTTGGTTCATAATCGATGTGATGCAGAAGTTCATACCGCACTGCCGCGCCCGCGGCGACGATGCAAATGCCGAGCTGTACCAGCGCTTTATCGGCGAACTCAAAGAAGCCATGGAAAAAAACGCGTGGGATGGCGAATGGTATCGACGCGCATTTTTTGACGACGGAACTCCGCTCGGAAGCAGTCAAAACGACGAGTGCCGCATCGATTCGCTCGCGCAGTCGTGGGGCATCATTTCGGGTGCCGCGGATCCCGAGCGCGCCGATAAAGGGTATCGGAAAGCGTGCGAAATCCTGGTCCGAGAAAAAGATCATATTATCGCGCTCCTCGATCCGCCGTTCTACAAAACGTCGCTCAGGCCGGGCTATATCAAGGGGTACCTCGCGGGCACACGAGAAAATGGCGGCCAGTATACGCATGCCGCTACCTGGATGATCCTTGCTGCAGTGCTGCGTAAGGAAGGGAGCCGTGCGCTAAATATGTTCCAGCTCATAAACCCGGCTCGAATTTGCGAAACGGCCGAAGGAGCTGCGACCTATAAAGGCGAACCATACGTGATGTGCGGCGATGTCTATTCAGTGCCTCCACATGCTGGACGTGCCGGATGGAGCTGGTATACGG
>CAYTAW010000549.1:0-2018 GCA_964435675.1 uncultured Bdellovibrionales bacterium | reverse complement strand
GCTCAGCAATGCGACACTAAGGATTAAAATATTTTTTTTCATAGGTGTATACTTGCTAGACTCAATGGCGACGACTATTTCATCGCGGCACAACGAAATCAATGCGGCAAATTGTCGCAGCTGACACATCCCAATCGAATTCGTTCTATTGATTTGAAAGGGTCTTTAACCGACCGGCGTGACTGAATGCCGGCGCTCTTTCTCTGCGGCCGAGTTGCTGAGTAGCTTTTTTATTGGTTTCATATCGGACGCGTCGAATCTGAAAACTCGCTTAAGCGGATCGGTCAGCTTGCCGCCGTTGTGGATTCCCTGCCACTTCCCGGTCCAGAGGAAAGTAATGCAGTTTTTCTCTTCCGCGCGCGCAAGCCATCCTTTTACCGCGGCCATTGAAGCCGGCTTTGCGTGTAAGAATTCGACGCCGGTGCCTTCAAGGAAGTCGACGTCCTGGCCATCACCATTAGCGATGCAGCGTTGCGGGTGGCTGAATTTGCTGCGATAGCCATGATACTCGATGTAGATTTCTGAGGGCATATAATCCTTTTGGAAGAACATGTAGCGGGGAAGCGTGCTGCGCGCGATTTCGTACGGCCATTCTTCGGAGAGAATTCGATACACATTTTGCCATGCGAGCAGGGTATAGTGATCTTCCAAGCCCGTCGAAAGAATAAAAGTGCCGGAATCTTTGTAGGGTTCAATTAAAGCCACAATCTCCCTGGCTCGCTCGCGGATTTGCTTTTCGAGCTCCGGAGACATCTCTTCCAATAATTTGTTGTATTTTTCAGTTCCCACGAAGCTTTTGAAATCATGGATGTCATGCACGCGATTGCGGCGACCTACTTCATTTGAAAAGTGAATTTCTGTTAGGTGCGGTCTGTTGCGCCGCTTCGAGATCGTCCAGAATTGGCGCAAGCATTTATTGTTCACCCCGAATGTTTTGTAGAGGATTGCAATCGCAGGGGTGGGCGAGTGATTCACTACGCGCAAAAACCGCTTGCAGACAATGCCCTGAAAATTGTTGGACTGTATGCCGAACGCACTCAGGCCGGTTGCCGCCGATTGCGCCTCCGCAGCAGGCGCGAACGGCAGCAGGGCGCAAACAAACACTGCGCTGATAAAAGTTTTAAAACCTTTCACGACACACATAACCTATAGAGAATTACGACACTTCTAGTTATTTTGATGAGCTAACGGGGTGAATAGGCTCAGTATTTGAACGACCGTTCGCGATAATTTTTGGTTGCCGGATATTTACAAGTCATTGAATTTAACCAATAATGCCCCGGTCTTATCGGCGCCTTGCCCTCGTAGCTCAGTCGGTAGAGCACTTCCTTGGTAAGGAAGAGGTCACGGATTCGAGTTCCGTCGAGGGCTCCATTTGACTCCATTCGTCTCGTGAGGGCGCTTTGCTCATGGCAAGCGAGCATTATTTTCACCGCGAGGCGAATGGGCTCTGAGCGAGCGAAGCGAGTCGAACGGCTCGCCGGTATCCACCAATTATTTTTATTTTATTCGGATTTTTAAATAGAAGAATTCATGAATTCCTCTTCCGAAATCCTCGACCCTCGCACCATCTCCCCCAAACTCTTCCTCCAAGAGGGCGAAAAATACGGCCTCAACAAAACTAACCTTCGCCCCTTGCTCGGTGCGGTCATCGGCCGCGGCATAACCGATCCGCTGCTCTGGGCAAAAGAAGGGTTGGTAACAAAACGCTTGAGCGAGCAACTCGCGCCACTTCCAAAACTCACAATCGAAAATGTGTTGACCTCGCCAATCGACAACTTTCAAAAAATAATCTTCCGCACCGCCGACAATCTCTTAATCGAGACCGTAGTCATCCCGCTGCTCAAAGAAAATAAAGTGACAATCTGCCTCTCATCCCAGGTCGGTTGTGTGATGGGGTGCACCTTTTGTGCAACAGCGCGGATGCCGACGCGTCGGAATCTCAAGAGTTGGGAAATTATTGACCAGATGTTTCAAGCGCGTGAACTCGTCCACCGCTCGGGGCGCCAAATAACCGG
>CAYTAW010000548.1:0-2031 GCA_964435675.1 uncultured Bdellovibrionales bacterium | reverse complement strand
ACGAAGATAGAGGACTTTGCGGCTCTTAAGGATCGTCTTGAGGGGCTCGGTTCTGAGCGAAAACAAAACTTCAACTTCGTTTATTACTTGGCAATGGCACCGCAGTTCTTTGGTGATATCGCATCCAATTTACATAAAGCCGGTTTAGTTGAGCCTCCCAAAAAGGGGAAACGATCGACAATTGTCGTTATCGAGAAGCCGTTCGGGCACGATCTCGCCTCCGCGCAGGAGTTGAATAAAGTGTTGCGACAAAGCTTCGCCGAAGAACAGATTTTTCGCATCGACCATTATCTCGGTAAAGAGACGGTGCAAAATATCCTCGTATTCCGCTTCGCAAACGGCATCTTCGAGCCGCTCTGGAATCACAAGTACATCGATCATATTCAGATCTCATGCGCTGAAGAGATCGGTGTCGGCTCGCGCGCGGCGTATTTCGATACTTCAGGCATTATGCGTGATATCGTTCAGAATCATTTGCTGCAGGTTCTTTCCCTTCTCTGTATAGAGCCGCCAATTTCGTTGACGGATGCCGACAGCATTCGAAATGAAAAGGTGAAAGTGTTGCGATCCATCAAACGTTTTTCAACGAGCGACGTGCTGACCAAAACGGTTCGTGCTCAGTATACATCCGGAACTGTCGGTGCGGAAAAAGTGCCAGGGTATCTCGAAGAGAACGGCGTGGCCTCCGGATCGGCGACTGACACCTATGTGGCGCTAAAAGTTGAAATCGATAACTGGCGTTGGACGGGAGTTCCGATCTATTTGCGCGCCGGAAAGCGCCTTCCGAAGCGGACCACGGAAATCACTATTGCCTTTAGGCAAGCGCCGAGCTCGCTTTTTCGTGGAAGAGAAGAGGTTAAGATCGATCAAAACGTACTGACCATCCGCGTTCAGCCTAAAGAGGGGATTTCGCTCAATATCGCATCTAAACCGCCAGGACCAAGTATGGACGTGAAGTCCGTTGAAATGGACTTCACGTATGACGCTTCCTTCGGCGTGGCATCGCCCGAAGCCTATGAGCGTCTATTGCTTGACGCTATGAAGGGTGATGCGACGCTTTTTATTCGTAACGATGAGATTGAAGAGGCCTGGGATCTACTGGCCCCGATTCTTGACGCCTGGTCGTCGCCTAAGCCCCCACCGGTTTACGAGTATCAGGCGGGTACCTGGGGACCAAGCGCAGCAGCCGACCTGCTCAAGCCACAGGGGCATAGATGGCGTCGCTTAGATTAATTACGGAGAGAGAAGTTAATGAATTTTGATATCGAAAGAATTGAGCCGCGACTTTTTAACGGCACAGTTGCTGATGAAATTATCGCCTCTTTAAATGATGCTATTGCGGAACGGGGACGCGCTTCTTTGGTCCTCGCTGGAGGGAGCACTCCTGGGGCTATTTATCGGCTCTTGGCTGTTCCTCCGCGCGTGGAAGAACTCGATTGGGCAAAGGTATCTATTTATTGGGGCGATGAACGGTATGTTCCACCGAGCGATGGACTCAGCAATTACAAAATGGTTCATGAAACGCTGCTCTCTCAGTTAAGCGGCGCTTCGCCTAAGGTCTTCCGTGTTGATACCAGCTTGCCCACTGCCGCAGCGGCGGCGAAGGCGTACGCCGAGGTGATCGCAAAAGAAGAAAAGCTTTCAGCGGGCGGGGTCCCCGTTTTTGATTTGGTGCTTCTCGGGGTGGGGGAGGATGGACACACCGCGTCACTTTTTCCAAATTCCGAATTGCTAAATGAGGAGGGCGGAATCGCCTTTGCCGCAGATTCTCCCGATGGCAGCGTCGAGCGCGTGACCCTTTCTCCTGATGCGTTATTCTCGGCGCGTCGTGTGGCCTTTTTGGTTAAGGGGGCTGGGAAGTCGGAGATCGTCCGCGAGGTGTTGGAAGGGAGCGGCGATATTAAGAGCTATCCTGCAAATCTTTTCCGTAAGGCGTCAGGTCATGTGACCTGGTTCATTGATTCAGAGGCGGCGCTTAAGCTCCACCCCGCGCGCTAGGATGGGCAGATGCTTCAGCTGGAACTTTCTGAG
>CAYTAW010000547.1:907-2033 GCA_964435675.1 uncultured Bdellovibrionales bacterium | reverse complement strand
CTGGCAAGATTCGATCGCGTGATGGCCCCATTTCTAAATCCCGCGCTGGCGAATTTCGAGACTACAATCTCTCATTAGGACATTTCGCATATGTCATCAGCGCAAAAGCGAACTTCCGGCCGCGAGCGCGTCATTCAACTGACGCAAGAACTGAATGAACATGCGTATCGCTACTACGTGCTCGATGCGCCGACTATCAGTGATGCGGCGTACGACACGCTGTATCGTGAATTGGAAGCGCTTGAAGCGGAATTTCCCGCGGACGTGCAGCCCGATTCGCCGACGCGCCGTGTGGGCGGAAAGCCGCTCGAAGGATTTGAAAGCGTCAAACACCGCGTGCCCATGCTCTCGCTTTCAAACGCGATGAATACCGAGGAGCTCACCGCTTTTGATCAGCAAGTCATGCGTTTTTTGAATGCTGAGGAGCCGGTTGAATACGCTCTCGAGTACAAGTTCGACGGCGTGGCGATTAGCTTGCGCTATGTCGATGGATTGCTGACGCAGGGCGCAACGCGCGGCGACGGCACTGAGGGGGAAGACGTCACCAGCAACGTGCTGACCATAAAAAGCATTCCGCTGCGGCTCGATCCGAAGCTCGTCAGAAAATTAGGGAATGAGATAATCGTGCGCGGAGAAGTGCTTTTTCCCAAGAGGGATTTTGAAGCGCTCAATGCCGAGCGTGTCGCTCAGGGCGAGGCCCCCTTTGCCAACCCGCGCAACGCGGCTGCGGGTAGCTTGCGACAACTCGATCCGTCGATTACGGCGAAGCGTCCGCTGACCTTCTATGCCTATTCGCTGATAGAAGAAGGCGAGGGCCCTGAAACCCATGCCGGCGCGATGACGCTGCTTCACGATCTGCGCTTTCGTATTTCTCCGCTCTTTGAGTGCGCGAAAGGGGCAGAGGGGATCGCCGCGATCTACGAGCGGGCGCAAGGGCTTCGTGCCGGTCTGCCCTTTGAGGTCGATGGCTTGGTAATTAAAGTCAATTCGTACGCGCTCCAGCGTGAACTAGGATTTCGGCAGCGTTCGCCGCGATGGGCGATTGCCGCTAAATTTCCGCCGAGCGAGGAGCAAACCAAACTTCTCGACATCATCGTGCAAGTCGGCCGGACGGGCGCGCTTACAC
>CAYTAW010000547.1:0-897 GCA_964435675.1 uncultured Bdellovibrionales bacterium | reverse complement strand
ACGCGGCGCGCGGGGGGACGCAGACGCCTTTCTCGTTCAGCACGCCCTCGACGTTGGCCCGGTTCGGGTCGGCGGCGTCACCGTTTCGCGTGCTACCTTGCATAACCAGGATGAGATCGAGCGCAAAGGGCTAAAGATTGGCGATACGGTGGTAGTGCGCCGGCAGGGCGATGTAATTCCCGCCGTCGTGTCCCATATTCCAGCGCTGCGCGACGGTAGCGAGCGTGAGTTTGTGTTCCCCAGTAAATGCCCGGAGTGCGGCGCCACGGCGGTGCGCAGCGAAGATGAAGCGGTCGTCCGCTGTCCGAATCCCCACTGTCCGGCGCAAATCGAGCAGCGCATCATTCATTTTGCGTCGCGTGACGCCGCGGACATCGAAGGGTTGGGTGAGAAAATGGTCGCGCTGCTGTTGGAGCATAGGTTGCTCGATGATCTCGCGGGCGTCTTCGATTTGACCTATGAACAGCTCGTCGAACTTCCGCGCATGGGGGAACTTTCGAGCAAGAACCTTTTAGAAGCGATTGCCAAAGCGAAGCGTTTGCCTCTCGAAAAATTCATCTTCGCGCTCGGTATCCGTCATGTTGGAACGCGCACGGCGTATCTACTTGCCAAGCACGCCAAGACCATAGAAGCGTTTCTCAATTTAACATCAGAAGAGCTGCTCTCGATTCACGAAGTCGGCGATGAAATTGCCCGTTCAGTGGCGGCGTTTTTAGCGGATGGGCGGGAGCGCGCCGTGGTAGACGCGCTGCTTGTGCACGGCGTCAAACCCGAACCGTTTCCCGAGCCTGTCGGTGCCCAGCCGCTTGCCGGAAAAACCGTCGTGATTACCGGCACGCTGCCGACGCTCTCGCGCAAGGATGCCGAACAAAAGGTGCTTGGCGCCGGGGGGAAGGT
>CAYTAW010000546.1:0-2044 GCA_964435675.1 uncultured Bdellovibrionales bacterium | reverse complement strand
AATACCGAAATTATCAAACGCCAATATCAAGCGTCAAATGTTCGCGCTTCGGTAAACTTGGCCTCCAGAAAGGTGCAAAAATCCAAAGAACTAGTCGGATCAACCAAGTCACCGAACTCCTGATCGCTGATGGTGACGTAAGGAATTTGACGGCGTGAAAAAAGTGGTGGAAGGAGGCGTTGGTGCTCCTCTTCAATCGGATCTACGGAGCTCTCGAAGCCGGCAAAAAACTCAATCACCATACGCGGCATATCGTTTTGATCAACTATCGTAAACAAACAGGTATTTTTTTTCGCCCATTGATCGAGGTTGAATGCGCCGCCGCGGCCGAGTTGGGCTAGCACCGAGTCCGGCAAAGGGTCAGGGAGTTCCCCGCCGCATATCGCCAAAACACTCATGCGCATGATAACTTGATCACGGCCGAAAAACCCTGAAAGCATGCGGAAGAGCTGCGCCTCGCGCAGCGACATATTAATCATATCGCCTACTCTTTAGAGTGACATTCTCCTTAAAAAGCCGCAAATTTTTACATGCGACATGGCCTTCTTTCACTTGATCCGCATGCCCCAACCCATCATAATTAACAGTGCTATGCCGATTTTGGAAATAAAAAAGTACCCCGATCCGGTTTTGAAAGAACAATCGCTCGCCGTCACATCATTCGACGCGGCACTTTCAAAATTGCTTGACAACATGTTTGAAACTATGTACTCGGCGAACGGTGTCGGACTTGCCGCGCCGCAAATCGGACTACTGCAGCAGATCGCGGTGATTGACGTATCGCGCGAAGGAAACGCGCCGCAGGAATTCATCAACCCGGTAATTATAAAGCAATCCGGAAAAACAAAATCCGAAGAAGGCTGCCTGAGCATCCCGGAATTCCGTGACACCATCCAGCGTTCGGTGGAGGTCACCGTGCGCGCGCACGATCGCCAGGGCAAAGAATTCGAACTCGACGCCGACGGACTGCTCGCGATCTGCTTGCAGCATGAGATCGACCACCTAAATGGCGTACTGTTTATCGACCGGCTAAGCCGGTTGAAACGCGAACTGTTCCGGCGCTGGTTCACCAAGCAGCAGGAAATGGAATGATCCGGCTGATCTTCTACGGAACCCCGGAAATTG
The DNA here is from genome assembly GCA_964435675.1 of uncultured Bdellovibrionales bacterium. Lineage (GTDB taxonomy): Bacteria > Bdellovibrionota_C > UBA2361 > UBA2361 > CAYTAW01 > CAYTAW01. The sequence continues at coordinate 919 of CAYTAW010000546.1, read as the reverse complement.
CGGCGGTCTCATTAAAGTCGCTACTCAGCGAAAAAGATATTTCGATAAAAGCTGTGATTACCCAGCCCGATCGGCCAGTAGGACGGAAGCAGCTGCTCACGCCGTCGCCGGTGAAAGCCATAGCGCTCGAACAGGGGCTGCCGATTATTCAACCGGAGCGTATCAAGAGGACGGAGCAGGAATTTATCAGCTCTCTTAACGCGCTGGGAGAAATCGACGCCGCGGTAGTTGTCGCGTTCGGTCAGATTCTCCCCCAAGCCGTGCTCGACGTTCCGCGCAAGGGATCCATCAACCTGCACGCCTCGCTGCTGCCGCGCTGGCGCGGAGCCGCGCCCATACAGCGCGCCATCATGGCTGGGGATGAAAAAACAGGGGTGTGTTTGATGCAAATGGATGCGGGACTCGACACGGGCCCCGTGTTTGCCGAAAAAGAGATCGCCATAGATCCCAGCGACACCGCGCAGTCGCTACACGATAAAATCGCTGCGGATGGGGCACGACTAATTGTCGAAAATATTCGGGCGATAGTTGCCGGAACGTTGCGGGCGATCCCACAGCCCGCCGAAGGCGTGACGTACGCCGAAAAGATTTCCGATGCCGATTCACTTATTGACTGGAACAATTCCGCACACGCAATCAGTTGCCAGACGCGCGGACTTTCGCCTTTTCCCGCGGCATTTTCCTACCTGAACGATAAGCGCATCAAGCTGTTCGATTGCACTCCCGCAGCTGCAGCGGGCCTTCCGCCTGGCACTATTTCAGGGGTAGCTACGGATTCCTTCACTGTTTCATGCGGCGCCTCATCTTCCCTTATCGTGCGGGGCGTGCAAATCGAGGGTAAAAAACGCGTTAGTGCAGAAGAGTTTCTGCGCGGCAATCCGCTGCCAATTGGCGCTCGCCTGGGCGAACGCTCATAAAC
>CAYTAW010000545.1:0-2049 GCA_964435675.1 uncultured Bdellovibrionales bacterium | reverse complement strand
CCTTTAACACCTTCACGCCACCGGGATGAAAGAGCCACCAATCCACCGATCCCGCGTCGACATCTTGACTGCGCAAAAATCGGCGAATAAATCCGGGTGCATGCTCCGTTAATACTTGGGGCAGCGCGCGATCAAGTCTCAAATGGGTTCCATCATCCTCGATATTGTAGCCCATCAGATGAGAACTCTCGGGAATTAAATATGACGACGCTCCTCGAAAGCTCATTCGACCCGTAGATGGCGAAACAAGCACAGCCGCGGCACCATCCGCGAATAAAGCCGAACCGACCAAGTTACCGCCACTCAGATCATTGGACTGATAAACGAGCGAGCACAATTCCACCGACGCGAGAAGTACAATCTCGTCTTCACGAGCTAAGCGGCTGGCAAGCGCCAATCCGATTACGCCGCCAGCACAGCCGTGCTGAAAAATGGGAACTCTATTGGTCGACCGTGAGAACTCAAAGCGATCGAATAATGCCACGTCAATTGAAGGGATACTGGGCGCGCTGCATGACGTGAAGATTATGTGCCGCACATCCCCCGCTCCGCGGCCCGATTGATCAAAAGCTTTTGCCACCACTTCGGTTAGTAGCTGCGATCCTGCTTCATGAAATAGACGCGCTCTTTGTTGAGCACCCTCGAGGCTCAAGATTGTCTCGAGGGGTATGGCAAAATTTCTCCGCGCAATTTGGGAGTTCGAAACGAACCGCTCGAATAGATCTCGTTTTTCAGGCGACCTCTCGAGCCACGCGGCGCTAATCGAGCAAATCTCTTCATTCCGGTACGAATGCCGGGGGACAAGTGTTTCAACTACTTCGATGGTAGTCATAGCGCTTACGAGTCATTCCCCGCTTGATTTGGAATAATCACTTGATAATGCACGACAACCTGCGGAGCAAGGCGGGCTATCAATATAGAGGGATCCTCGACCCCGAATTCGCTCCACGTTAGATGCGTCTCACCCGAAAGTGTAAAACCTTGCTCCGAACGTACTAACTCAATCGGGAGCGTCAACGACTGAGAAACGTCACGTATCGTAAGCGAAGCGCCAAGCTCACCTGGACAATTTCTGCCCAAGAAATCGGCTTCACGGCACTTTGAAGAGAATGAATGTACCATAAGCCGGACCTCAGGAAATGATTCAGCTCCCATTACCTCGCGCATGCGCTCATCACGTGACTCGCTCGCGGTATCGAACCGGGCAACGGGGAAGTGTATTTCGGCGCGTACGCTGAAGGGATTCCCCGGCTCTTCGAGCCAACAGCGACCCGAAATTCCTGACGTCTCACCGTGTACGAGATGCCAGGTGGAATCAACTTCAAATTGAACGGTCGTATTGCGATCATTTAATTCGAGCGGCAACTCCCAGACTTGCGCATCTGAAACAACAGGAAAGAGTAATACGCTCAGAAGAACGAGCGCACAAGCACGCGTTACCTCGAGCTGCCGACTCTGCTGTTTCCAATATGATTTCATTGTTGAGTAAATCATTCAACTTACTCGGATAATTGAATATTTTCTATCATGACCATATTATTAACTCAAAATGCAAAACACCACGACCTTTTCAAAATTTACTCGTTTTGCCGCGTTGCTCTACGGCGCCGCCTCTTTCACGCTGTTCACCGTTTCTGTTTCAGCGATGATCGCCGGTTTATATTCAGGCCTGGAGATTGGACAAGGACAACTGAGCGGCGCGGTTAGAATCGCGGCCAATCTCGCGCTCATAGTTCAGTTTCCATTGATGCATTCTTTTTTACTCTCCGTCAGAGGCAGAAAGTTTCTACAGTCCCTCTCGCCGGGGAGCATCGGCCGGATCTTGTACCCCACCCACTATGTAACGATTGCCTCGGCCCAGATATTGCTCACATTCTTACTTTGGTCCCCATCGCACTATGTATACTGGAGCGCTCAGGGAGCGGCACTTCTATTGCATCGATGCGTCTTTGTTGCTTCATGGCTCCTTCTCGCAAAATCAATGTACGACGCGCACCTCGGAATTCAAACCGGCTACATCGGATGGACCACGGTATGGCGCAATAGGAG
>CAYTAW010000544.1:1215-2056 GCA_964435675.1 uncultured Bdellovibrionales bacterium | reverse complement strand
CTCCTAGTGGGGTGTGGGATCCACCTGTTCCCGTCCGCGAAATCTTTAGAAGCTAAACGCGACTCGCAGTCGGCGGGCGCGCATGGGCCAGAGATTTCAGCGATCCAAGGTCCAGACTCCTTACACAACCTCATCCAGCCGGAAGCTATCGCGGTAACTCCGCAGGCAACTTTTGCGTCTCTTGGACTTAAGCCCGCGACGATCGCTGTTATCCCGAGAAGCTGGACTCATCCCTTCCCCATTCAAGAACAGGTAATTCCACTCGCAATCAAGGGCCGTGACGTCATTGGTCTTGCAGAAACTGGCGCGGGAAAAACGGGAGCCTTCGCGCTTCCGATCATCGACGACCTCATGGGGAAGCGCTACGATGGCATCAAGGCGCTAGTGCTAAATCCAGTCAGAGAGCTCGCCGCGCAAACAGCCGATGTATTCCAGCAGCTCTCACGCAGCTCGATGATTGAAGTTGGCTTATTTCGAGGCGGGATGAACGTCAGCAACGATATTCATACGCTGCGAGACTCGCGGCCGCAGGTCGCGATCGGCACACTGGGCCGCATGGCGCAACTCGTCAGAGACGGCTATCTCGATCTTCGCCGGGTGGAAACGGTAGTCATCGATGAAGCGGATCGCATGTCGCAAGACTTTCGTACGCCTGAATTCGAGACCTTAATGGCGGGAATTCCCGAATCGCGGCAAACGCTTCTCTTCTCAGCGACGATGCCGCCGCACCTGCTCGCGCGGGTGAATGAGCTAACGCGAGCCGCCGTGACCATCGATCTCGGCGCCAATAGGCCGCCGGTAACGATCAAATTCGAAGAGTATGACGTTGAAGGCCACCGCG
>CAYTAW010000544.1:0-1205 GCA_964435675.1 uncultured Bdellovibrionales bacterium | reverse complement strand
CGCTCTTTACGACGCTGATCAAAGAGCGCGGATTTGATCGCGGAGTCATTTTCATGAACCGCAAAGTAGAAATTGACGCCGTCGAGCTGTTGCTGCGCGAAATGGGACACGACGCCTGGGCGGTGCATCACGACCGCAGTCAACGCTACTGCGAGGAAACGCTTGGTCGATTCAAGCGGGGCGAGATTAAATTTTTAGTTGCTTCCGATGCGCTTCAACGCGGCATCGACATCACTGGCCTACCGCTTGTGGTGAATTACGACTTCCCCGCCACCTACGAGGACTTCACCCACCGTTCAGGACGCACCGGCCGGCAGGGCAGTCCGGGTCGGGTGATATCGTTCGTCACCTACAACAACAGGCGCTCCTTAGAGGCCGCTACGGGATTGTATCGGGATTTTCAGAGAAATCTTGATTCTTATTGCTCGATCGAGCGGCCGGAAAAGCCATTTGTTTCGAGCGTCCTTTCACCTCGGGAAATCGAGCTGCTAGAAACAGCCGTCAACCGGGCGTGGAATAATCGCCGTTAGATTTGCAAACGATTACCTACGTTCAATCATCAGAATCCGCGGCAGGCCGGCAAGGTCGCTGACTACGCTCACTTCGCCCTGGGAAACCAAGCGCGCGAATTCCGGCTCTTCCGCTAATTGACGAATGGCAGCGGCTTGCGGCGATCCGAATTCAATTAAGATACGTTTAGGCAATTTTGCCATTTGGGCGATGCCGCGCAGAATGAGCCGGATATCAGCAAGCCCATTATCGTCGGCATAGAGCGCGCTCGCCGGTTCAAAGGTTAGCTCCGGCGAAACCTCGATATCGCCCCGTTTTATATAGGGCGGATTGGAAACGACGATATCGAAATCTTCGCCCTCAGAAACGCAGTCGAACCAACTTCCATTCCTAAATTCGATACTCTCACCCACCCCTAGCTTCGCTGCGTTCTGCTGCGCCACCGCAAGGGCGCGCTGACTGGCGTCGGTGGCGACGATCAAAAACTGTTGAGCCTTCTCCTTAAGGGCGAGGGCGATCGAAATTGCGATACAACCACTCCCGGTTCCGAGATCCAGTACACGGACACTGCTTCGACCGGCAAGAAAGGCAAGCGCTCGCTCTACGAGGATTTCGGTTTCAGGACGCGGAATGAGCACGTCGGGAGTTACTGTAAAAGTCTGCCCGAAAAATTCTTTTGTACCCGTGATATACGC
>CAYTAW010000543.1:0-2084 GCA_964435675.1 uncultured Bdellovibrionales bacterium | reverse complement strand
GTCCATCCCTATCCGGTAAACCCAAATCGAGCAAAACGACATCTGGATTTTGTTGCGCTGCTTGGGATATTCCCTCACGAGCGGACAACGCTTCAATATACCTAAAGTCGTGCATCGAAAGCGTAGCCTTTAAGAATTGCCGAATTTTTGGGTCATCCTCTATTACAAGGACAAGGGGATGCGCGTCATTCATGAGATCTCCCCTCCCAAAAAACTCAGCTCTGGAACCTCACTGGCGGGCAATTCGAAGGTAAATACAGCGCCACCATTTACGCTGTTGTCCGCGTAAATGCGGCCACGGTGGGCCTGGATAATTCCCGCGCAGATATAAAGGCCCAACCCCATACCATCACCGGATTGCGTACCGCTCCGAAAAAATCGCTTGAAGACCTCTTTTTTCAAGGCTGGCTCGATCCCCGCGCCGTTGTCTGAAATGCGCACGACAACCTTTCTGTTAGAACTCGCCGTGCTAATATGAATCGAGGTGCCCGCTGGGGTGTGTTTCACCGCGTTCTCTATAACGTTTACTACAGCGAGTTCGAGTAAAAGGCCGTCAGCCATTATGAGGGGCAAATCTGCGCACATCTCAGTGGATACCGTTCTTCCCTCGAGCCTCGTCTCCATACGCTTAAGCGCGGTGCCAACTATCTCCTCGACTGACACCCATTCTTTCGAAAGAGAAACGGAACCACTTTCTATTCGAGTCGCGCACACTAAATTTTCGATGATCCGATTTAAGCGCTGACTCTCCTCATAAATGGATCCAGCGAGACTTCGGCACAATCGCTCATCAAACAAAGGCGCATCATCCATAAGCACGCTTGCGGAACCAGCAATCGCAGCCAAAGGAGTGCGCAAGTCGTGTGATACGCTTTGCAACAACGCGTTCTTGATGCGTTCCGTTTCAATTTCTTGCGCCACTTTGAACTGCTCGCGGATTTTGGCGGTCATTTCGGCAATTACTAACGCTACCAGAAGCATAACAAACAATGTGATCAAATACTGCGTATCTGAGACCACGAAAGTGAAATAGGGATGCACAAAGAAAAAATCGAGCGCTGCCACACTTAAAAACGAGGCGAAGACTGAAGGCCCCTTTCCTCCCCAAATAGCTACGCCGACGACGCCTATAAGGTAAATCATTGCAATGTTGGCTGGATCGAGACCGGCCGGCAGTACCATTGAAATCGACGTGACGATCGAGACGCAAAAGGCAGCGGCGAAATATCGAAATAGCAATCGATCACGTTCACTCGGGAGCAGCGCCCACAATCCATTTGGAAATAACTCTGCCACTTTTCGCACTGGAATAGGCAGACCTGTCAACTCGCTGAACATTGCTCCCCTAAAAAATCGTCGACGTCGATAAATTAACCATTCTAATTAATCCCCGTCCTAAAATCACGAAAGATCACCGTCTTTATAATTTCTTTATATCTAGCAGGGATCTTTTAACACCTTTTTTATGGGGAATTATGTCACCCTTAGTTCAAATTAAGGGAAAATAACCGGTCGCGTAGGTCGCGTCGCGGAACAACCTCCCGCGACTCTGTACGGCGAGCGATGACACGATACACACACAAGTTACATTTCGGCGGGCTGCTCATTGCACTCGGTATAATTTACGGGGATATCGGCACATCCCCTCTGTACGTCTTAAAGGCAATTATCGGCGACCAGTTAATCACCCCGGCACTCGTCCTCGGTGGACTTTCGTGCATATTCTGGACGCTGACAATTCAAACCACCGTCAAATACGTGCTTTTGACGCTTAATGCAGACAACCGCGGTGAGGGTGGAATTTTTGCACTCTATGCGCTCATTCGCCGCCGCTATCCAAAATTGATCGTCCCAGCGATCATCGGCGGCAGCGCCCTACTCGCTGACGGAATTATTACCCCTCCCATTTCCGTATCATCCGCGGTCGAAGGGTTAAAATTAATTCACCCCGACATTCCGACGATTCCCATCGTACTCTGCATTCTTATATTGCTCTTCGGTATGCAGCAGTTCGGCACCAAAATCGTAGGCCGGTCGTTTGGTCCGGTCATTTTGTCCGGAACGGACTAGCCGGAATCCCCTGG
>CAYTAW010000542.1:0-2096 GCA_964435675.1 uncultured Bdellovibrionales bacterium | reverse complement strand
CGCCCCCTTGAATCATTACTGTTTGGATCAAACCAGCGGATCGAGCATCGGATCGCACTCACTCTCACGGTACGAAGTCGCCGAGCGCGATCTGTATCACTATCAATTCAAGGGACTAAATGGTGAAAGCACTCAGTGCTTGCTGCAAATGAATGGCAGCCTGTACAAGCACGTATGGGTAATTGATCGCCCCTCTGCGAATCATCCCGAACGTACCCATTGCCTGCAGCTTGGCAGCGAAGATCCATTTGATCGCAACGGCGGCGGCCACGTAAATATTTGGGCAGATACGCTGCATCGCAGCGTTCACTTGCCGGAAACAAGGCGGCAGCAAATGGCGGAAATGGCGCCCGCGCTTGAACGATTCACCGATATCCGCTGCGACATGGCTCATCTCGCCGGTCTCGATGCCTGGCGTGATTACCCGAAAATCACTGAAGAAAACGGAACTCCGGTGCGACGCATGGTCCTCGAAGCCTATCTTGAAATGGAAGGCGATCTCGCTCGGCAAGATAAATCTATCGCGCCCTACGCTAAATTTTTGTACAAATGGCTCGTAGAAGAAAACATGAATATTCCGGAGGTCATGCGTCATGTGCACGACGACCGGAGCATCTACAACATTCACCGGGTCGTCGCCTACGTCGAAAATCACGACGATAAAGGCACCGTGTATCTGCCGGATAAAGGCGCACAAGCGCTGATTATTACCGCGCTCCCAGTTGAAAGCGTGCTCTGGAGCCAGAATCAACGCATTGGTGACGATTTCAGGATTTCCGCGACGCTGCACATTCCGAGAGCGGATTTTGAACAGCGGCAAAAATCGCTCTTGATGGCGGGAATCTCTCACGACGATTCGCCTTTTGAGCAGCGACACCTCAATTATCTCAGGTTTTTTAGGCGCGTGGAAAAGCTCTCTGCCCTCCCGGTCTTCCGTAGCAAAGAATCTACCTGGTCCCGCGCGGAGTTTGCCGATTACAACCATGGTGAACATGAGCGGATTTTCCACATCGTACGCAATCTCGAAACGTCGCATGGCACTGATCGGGCACTGGTGCTCGTTGATGCGCGGCGCTCGTCATCGGGATGGCCTGTTAGGCTCGATCTGGCACGTTCCTTTGGAATGGCGAAAGAAGACCTCTGGTCGTATGGACTGGTAAACCTCATAAGCGGCTCAGTTCAACAAGCAACACCGGAATTAATGATTAGTCCAGCGAAGGAATCGCCGCCTCCGCACAGCTACGCATTTGCGCTCGTTCCAAAAGAGAAAATCAACGCGTTTTTGACACCACTAAGTGGCACGTAGTTTCGTAAATAAAAAGGAGGCCGTGATGCCTTCTGCTTTCCGTTAGGCCGTCTCGCGCTCTATTTCATCCCACCGGGCTTTCATCGCAGTGATGCAGTTGGTGATGTGCTGCGCAAGGTCTATGCCGAGTTCCTCAGCTCCAACTTTGATATCATCGCGGTTGCATCCGCGGGCAAACGCCTTATCTTTCATTTTTTTAATAACCGAACGCGCCTCGAGGTTCGCTATCGATTTGTCGGGCCGAACTAAAACACTCGCGGTAATTAATCCTGAGAGCTCATCAACCGCGAACAAACATTTCGCCATTCGGGTCGTGCGCGGCACACCGGAATAGAGCGCGTGCCCCATGATCGCTTCGCGCAGAGAATCAGGATACCCGAGCTCTCCCAATATCGCATTGCCCTTAAACGGATGGCCGTCTGGGGCCACAGGGTCCGGGTACTTCTCGTAATCAAAATCGTGGAGCAGTCCGGTAATTCCCCAGAGATCTATCTCCGCTTGGTCGCAGCCGAAATGGCGCGCGTACCATACCATGCAGCTTTCGACGTACATGCCGTGTTTACGCAGGCTCACACTCTGCGTGTAGTCCTTCAAAAGAGAGAGCGCTTCACTTCTTGTCTTCATGTGATTGGCTTGCCATGCACGGTTAAAAGCTTAAGCAGCGACTCGACCTTGATATTACTCTCGATATCCTGACGGGAAAATGAAGTGATGAACTCCTTGGTGCCGTCTTCAACACGCAGCACGACACCATCCCCCTGGAGGTTCGCGCCCCGATTGAGTCCGAATA
>CAYTAW010000541.1:0-2102 GCA_964435675.1 uncultured Bdellovibrionales bacterium | reverse complement strand
TCGCGCCGGAACTGCTGCGCCGCCGGCGTGAGCTGCCGATTGCCGGGGAGATATTGGTCAAAATCGGCGCGGTAGTTAGCGAACGTGATGTCGTCGCTGCAGCGCATCTTCCAGGTGAGATGAGAATTATCCGTGTTGCCGAACAATTGGGAATTGAGGCGTATGAAGTCGCGGAAAATCTGGTTATTCGCGAAGGTGCCACGGTTAGTGCAGGAGATCTCATCGCTGAGCGGCGGACATTTTTCGGGCTGTTTCGTTCGAGGGTGAATGCGAAATATGGCGGCACTGTTGAACTCGTCAGTCAGGAAACCGGCCATGTTGCCGTGCGTGCCGAGCCTGTGCCGCTCCAACTTAACGCGTATCTGCGGGGTAGGGTTGTCGATCTTGACCCCGGGCGCGCTGTGACTATTGAAAGCAGGGTGACTTTTGTCCAAGGGATTTTCGGCATCGGTGGTGAACGCACGGGTGTAATCCGGATTCTTGATGTGGAACCGAGGGAAGTTCTCGAACTCCGCCATTTAGAAAAAGCGCAGCCAGGAGATATTTTGGTCGGCGGCTGCCGACCGTCGAGCGAAATCTTGTTTGCCGCCGCCAAAAAAGGTGTTGTGGGAGTGGTGGTTGGTTCGCTCGATGATCAGGCGCTCTCGCAGTACCTTGGGTACGAACTTGGAATAGCGCTTACCGGAGACGAGGATGTTCCGCTATCGGTAATTATGACCGAAGGGTTCGGGACGCTTCCGATTGCCCGCCATACCTGGGAGCTCCTCAAGGAGTGCGACGGTCTTCCTGCTGCGCTGAATGGGGCGACGCAGGTGCGGGCGGGGGCGATTCGGCCTGAATTGATTGTCTTTCGTGAAGGGCTTGCCGCGGAAAACGATACCGAGCGTCCATCGATTATGCGGGTCGGCGGCCGAGTGCGCATTATTCGCGTACCGTACTTTGGTTTGTACGGCGAGATAGTTGATCTGCCGCGCGACTTAGAGACGCTCGCTTCGGGGAGCGCCGCACGCGTGCTGCGGGTCAAGCTGTCCGGCGGAGAGGTTGTAACCGTTCCGCGAGCGAACGTAGAACTTGTCGCGTAATACGGATCGCTAGTCGTCGCCGCCTTTGTAGCCGTTTGCTTTTTGACGGGAGCGTACGAGATTGAAGCACGCGGTGCCAACGCTCGATCCGTTCGAAATTTCGAACGTGCCCTTCCCGCCGTTTAGCACGCCGGCCGCAACAGCCCGAGCCAATGCTTGTCCGCGATAATAAATGGTGTCCTCGATTTTGAGCGCTTTCGGATTACCTGGGCGTCCGCCTTTCCATTTGAAGAGATTAAGCGTTGTCGTCGATCCGTAGCCGTACCCCGCGCTCTGGATTAATACGAGCGGCTTAGGAGCGAATTTTCCATCGCTCACTGGCTTGATGGAGGCGACGGCGGCATACCCATTGCTTGCAGTTATCGATCCGCTGACGGTAAACGAGCTTCCCGCAGCCGCGCGATCGACGCTGCTAAGATCGATAACAAATCGCAGATCATAATCGCTCACCGACTTATCACAAGCATCCTTGCTCAGGAGCGAGCGTCCGGTTAGTTGCCCCGGAACGCTTGGTGTGGTCGGCGTAGTCGAGCCGTTTCCGCCACCGCCGGAAGGTGTAGTTGGTTCTGGCGTCGGCTTGCCGTACTGCGCAATTATTTGTTCTTCGGTCATAAATCCAAGAAGAATTTTAATTACCGATTCGGAGAGTCCGGTCGCTTTTTTGATTCGACTAATTTGATCTGGAGTTATCTCGGCAGCCATTGTTGTTAGTGCACTTGCCGACCCGTCGATTAATTCTGTCGTAAATCCCTTTTTCTTCTTTGGAAATTGAAGACGGAAAACGGGCCCTAACTTTCCACCGCGCTTGATTTGGCGTGCTTCAACGTACCCGCGCAAACCGGCTGGTCCGCGCGCGCTGAAGTTCAAGAATTGCGAGAGATTTCCTTTGGAAACCGCATGAAAGACGACCTGGGTTGTGGCAGCGTCTTTTACAACTACCGACCCATCAAGTCCGCTCGTTTTAATATCGACTTCGAGGTGCGATTGGCAGTGTGCGGCGGCGGGGAGAATGTACAGAGC
>CAYTAW010000540.1:0-2104 GCA_964435675.1 uncultured Bdellovibrionales bacterium | reverse complement strand
TGCTCCAACTGTTAAAACCTAATGGGCCTATTTGAACACAAAATGGGGTAAGCTTAAATCCGGAAAAATACGTTGTATTCGACATCAGAGTCGGCACCGGCCAACGGGGGCAGATTGGACAAGTCATCAGGGCAATTCTCTCCCCCCGGCGTCCTCCGCCTTAATTGAATAGAGGGGGTCGGTCATCCATGAGAATGGTGACTGACACCCGCCGACAGCATGCGACAGACAGTTCTTCAACGGTCCATTTTTTTTGGCCGGGCTTGGGCGCCGTAGCCTTGGCGAAGGTGGCTAGACGAAAAGAGGTGGGCAGGCGACGATGCACTAAATATGTCTAATCGGCGCCTCTCACTTGCAACTCAGATTGCCTATGCACTTCCTGCACTTTCGCTTACGGCGGCGGCGACATCGGTTTATATTTTTATTACGAAGTTCTACGCCGATTCAATTGGGTTGAATCTGTCGGTGATTGGCGCGGTTGTACTCGGCTCACGCATTTGGGATGCGGTGATCGATCCGACGATAGGATCTTTGGCGGATAGGACGCGCTCCACGTTTGGCAGGCGGCGGACTTGGCTTTTGGCTTCGATGCTCCCCTTTGCCTTCTCCGTGTTGGCGCTCTTTGCGCCCCCGGAGCTCTCCGAAACGCGAGAAGGGATCTGGTTCGGCACAGCAACGTTTTTGTTTTTTCTTTTTCTTAGCACAGCGCAGATTCCATACGAAGCGCTGGGGGCTGAGCTTTCCGGCGATTACAATGAGCGCAACCGCCTGTTCGCTATCCGTCAAGGTTTTTTTATTTTGGGTACGATTCTCGCAGCGGCGCTCCCCGGGGTACTCTCTGCGCAGCTTTCACTTGGACCGGACCCCGAAGCGCAACGAAACCTCTACTTCTACGCAGGCGTGATTTACGCGACGCTAACGATCGTGTCGATGACAGTGCTGATATATGTGGTTCGGGAACGCCCGATTGAAAGCAACGTGCCGAAAAACGCCTCGCTTTTTGCCGAAGCGAAAAATGCGCTGCGCTCCCGGCCGTTCCGAATTTTGGTTATCGCGTATATTCTCTCCGGTTTTGGCTCTGCGCTTCCGGCGACTTTAATTGAATTTTATGTGCGCTATGTGCTTAACGCCGAGAGTTCTTCCCCTTTCCTCGTACTCTATTTCCTCGTTGGACTTGTCACGCTGCCAGCCTGGGTGTGGCTCGCAAACCGCTATGATAAAAAAAATACATGGATCATCAGCCTTATCGTCAATGTCGGCGCCTTTATCGGCGTATTCTTTCTTTCGACTGGGAGCCAAACGCTTTATGCGGCACTTGTCGCTATCTCTGGGATCGGCTTTGGCGGGGTGGTTACTATTCCATACAGCATGCAAGCTGACGTAATCGAATACGACGCGCGCATGCATGGCGGCGTGCGCCGCGAGGGCACATTTATGGGGCTTTGGTCGATCGCCAATAAGCTTTCGGCAGCGCTTGGCGCGGGCGTCGCCTTCCCGATTCTCGATTATGTCGGCTACGTGCCCAACGCCGTGCAGACCCCGCAAACTGTATTTGTCCTTCGAACGCTCTATGCCGGGCTACCCTCTTTCTGCTATCTTCTCTCGTTGTTTGTAGTCCTTGCATATCCGCTCAAACGCTCGGACTTTTCGGGAGGCGAGCAGAAAATAGTCTGAATTGGAAAGCTTTGTGTCACCAACCACTCTCTTAATTGCTTCGCTCATCCTTATGTTTCTCTGGATGTCCGCGCTCTGGCTTGTCGCCGAGAAGAGAAAAGAAGCAGATATCGTTGATGCGGGGTGGGCGGCGGGAATTGGAATCGTTGCCGTTCTCTATGCGGCGCTCGGGGCTGGCGACGAGGCGCGCCGTGTAGCTTTCGCGATACTAGTTGCTCTATGGTCGCTGCGGCTTGCGGGACACATTTTTAGCCGAGTACTTGAGCCGGGCGAAGATGGGCGCTACAAGGCGCTTCGAGAATCGTGGGGAGATAAGGCGTCTAAGAACTTTTTTATTTTCTTTCAGCTTCAGGGCGCGCTGGTTTCGCTCCTCTCGCTCCCCTTCCTCGCGGTCGTGACCAATCCGAACTCGCTCGGGTCCCTATTGGAT
>CAYTAW010000539.1:0-2112 GCA_964435675.1 uncultured Bdellovibrionales bacterium | reverse complement strand
GTATACATCATAGACGAAGTGCATATGCTGAGCGTGGCGGCTTTCAACGCGCTGCTCAAAAGCCTTGAAGAACCGCCCCCGTTCACTATTTTTATTTTGGCGACTACTGAGGTGCACAAGATCCCTCAAACCGTGATTTCCCGATGTCAGCGCCACGATTTCCGCGCGCTACCAATTGACGCAATCGCCGACCGGTTAACCGAGATCTGTAAAGCCGAGGGTGTTTTGATTGAGGAGGAGGCGGTGCGCATGCTGGCGCGTCTTGCCGATGGTTCGATGCGCGATTCGCAATCGCTGCTGGAGCGCGTGCAGTCGTATACCGATAAAAAAATTACCGCAGCCGATGTTGGAAAGGTGCTTGGAATTGTCGAGCGCGGCATCCTGCTCAAAATGATTGAGGCAATAGTCGATCAGCAGCCTGCGGATGCGCTGCGTATTTTGCACACGACGCTTTCGAGCGGGCTCGATATTGGAATCTTTTTAAAGGAGTTTGTGACGGTCTGGCGTGAATTGTTGATCGTGCAGGCGATGAAGGACGAGGGCGCGGCACTGCTCGGAGTCCTCGATGCGCATCGCGAACCGATGCGAGCGCTGCTTGCACGCGTGAGCCCAATCGATTTGCAGGATTTAGTGCATTTGGCGCGCGAAGGCGCGGACAGCGCCCTCCGAAGCTCATATCCGAAATATGTTTTAGAAGCGCTTATTGTGCGCCTTGCGACTCGCGAGCCGATGGAATCTATTTCCCGCCTTCTTCAGGGTGGAAGTGGCGGTTCAGGTAAGGGGCAGGCTTCTCAGGTGGTGAATTCAGCGCCCGCAGGTAATCGAACGGCGGCTGTCAAAGCGGCCGATGTGGCAGCCGCTCCGGCAAAACCAAGCGCGCCGCCTTCTGCAGCGGCTGTTGAGGCAGCGAATGAAACGCAAGTTTCTTCCGATGATTCGATCGGCTCCTGGGAGAGCTTCGTCGATTTGGTGGATAAGAATAAGAGCAAGATAATGTCCGAGCATCTTAAGCGATTGTCGTTGACGGCATTCAGAGCGGGGGTGCTCGAGGGGCGTGGACCGGAATTTACCGTAAATTATTTGACGCGAAAGGACACGCAGGAGCAGCTGACGCTCGTCTTGCGAGAGTTTACGCGCATCAGCGAATGGCGCATTAAGATTGTGCAGGGCGAAAAGATTGTCGGAGCTGAGCCGGGGAGCATCGCAGAACAGACGCGGGTCAGCCGCCAGCAGCTCGTCGACACTCGAAAAGAAGATCTCGTTAACCACCCAGTGGTTAAGGGGTTGCAGAAATTATTCCCCGGTACTCAAATTGAGAATATTAAAATTCATGAAAATTAGGCGAGGGCTATATGGGAAAAGGATTCGGCGGATTGCCGGGAAATATGGGAAATTTAATGAAGCAAGCGCAAAAAATGCAGGCCGATATGCAGCGTTTGCAGGCGCAGGCAGAGCAGGAGGTCGCCGAGGGTAATTCGGGTGGCGGCCTTGTGAAAGCGGTTTGTAACGGCAAAAACCAGCTCGTATCGCTCGAAATAGACGCCAAAGCGATAGATCCTTCCGACAAAGAGATGCTTCAAGATCTAATTGTTAGCGCGGTTAATCAGGCGTTGACTTCAGTGCAGGACAATATTCGCGCGCAGATGGAGAAGATCACCGGCGGGATGGGCGGATTGCCCGGACTCTTTTAGCGATGATTGCCTTTCCTCCTGCGCTGCAGCGTTTGATACGAGAGTTGATGCGACTTCCGTCGATCGGCGAGAAGTCAGCTACCCGTCTTGCCTATCATTTAGTGAACCACGATAAGAGTGCCGCGCTGGCGCTCTCCGACGCGCTGCGGCGCTCGGTCGAATCCATCCAGCACTGCGAGCAGTGTTTTTTCCTTACTGAAGATCGTTTGTGCTCGATATGCCGTAATCCAGCCCGCGACGCCGCGCTAGTCTGCGTGGTCGAGAAGCCGATGGATGTTATCGCCATTGAGCGCATGGGAGAGTTTACCGGTTATTATCACGTATTGCATGGGCTCTGGGCGCCGTTGCGCGGTCAAGGGCCCGAGAGCATGAAGCTCGCCGAATTGCTCACCCGCGTTGAGGGCGGTTCGGTGCGTGAGGT
>CAYTAW010000538.1:0-2122 GCA_964435675.1 uncultured Bdellovibrionales bacterium | reverse complement strand
CTCTTTGAGATATGTGGAGGCGCGTGCAATAGCCTCCGTCGAGAGCCCATTTGCGCAGGCGGCGATATTTATTCTTCCACTGGCTAGGCCGCCGAGCGCTACCGAGTAGCCGCGATTCAGCTCTCCGACTAAACGAGAAGCGCTAATTTTCATCGAATCGAAAAAGAGCGAAGAGATCGGGGAAAGCTCGCCCCCCATCTTTTTCTCCGGCGTTCCCCAACTGAGACCCGGGGTCGCTGATTCAACCAAAAAGGCCGAAATTCCTTTGCTGCCTTGGGAAGCATCGGTTTTAGCGAAAACCAAATAGAGATCGGCGAATCCGCCGCTGGTGATGTATATTTTACTGCCATTAATTACAAAGGTATCCCCGTCCTTCACGGCGTGCGTTTTAAGCGCGGCCGCGTCCGATCCCGCTTCGGCTTCGGTGAGCGCAAACGCGCCAAGCAATTCACCGCGCGCCATGCGCGGGAGATATTTCTTTTTTATTTCCGCGCTGCCAAAGCGGTCGACCAGCCCGCAGACCATCAAATGCACTGAGAGAAATATCGCGGCGCCCATGTCGACCTGCGAGACCTCGTTCATCACCAGTGCCGAGCTTACGAGGCCCTCACTGAGACCGCCAAACTCTTCGCTGACAGAGAGACCCGTCAATCCGAGCCGGGCGAATTCGCCGAAGAGTTCGCGGGGGAGCGTCTGGTGGTATTTCTCCTGCTGGTAGGGGGGGATTTTGTCGCGCGCCATCTTGCGCACATTTTGAGCGATCTCTACCTGCTCGGCGGTTGCATAATGAAACATGGTCAAAGCGTAGTCGTTTAATTTTGCGCAATCAACTGGAAAATAACGGAGCATTCGCCTGTGTGATGCTGCGGCAGGATGGAAAAGATCCGTCTATGAAGCCTCAGTATTGGCGCTTGGCTCCACTGGACGTTTTGGAATCAGCACAGGAACTAACTCTTCCGTATGACGGTCGAGTTCTTGGGAAATGATCTTCGACATTGCGCAAAGCGCATGAGCCTGTTTCGCCGATCGATTGTAGATTTCGAGGAAAATTTCCAGATAATGCCGCTCTTTTTCGCTCGATTCGGGGTTAGGCTCGGCGCTTCCCCAGAGAGGGTTGATGAAAGGATTGTCTTCCTGCTTCCGCTCGAGCTGTACGATTCGCTTTTCAATCAGCTGCGCGACATCGATCCAAAACTCAAAACGAGCCGCGTCGCTAATTGACAGGCCGTTACGCCAGAGGAATACGTTACGCTCCGTTTCGGCCACGAACCAGAGGTAGCGGAATGCCGATCCGACCGATTCGGGGATCAGCCCGCGCCGCTGCAAATGCAGCTCCATCATTTTAAGCACGTCAATTGTCACAGCGTCAGCTGGCGGTTTTTGCGCACTTTCACTGATCTTTTGTACAATTTTGTGCACCGCAGAGGTGCCTAAACAGGCGTTCTGGGGGGTAACCATCTGGTTTTTCTCGTCTGCAAGTTTAATAGGAGAGTTCGTTGCATTATTCGGAGCAAAAAGCGAACCACATTAGGACTTTCTTGCATCCAGGTGGAAAATCTCCACATCCCCCACGGTTAAAAATAGATAGCCCTGTTCGGCCGCCCATGGTATATTCTAAGGGCTCATAATCACGAGGTTTTTTATGTCGGCACCGACAATTTTCAGTAAAATCATCTCGCGGGAGATTCCTGCGACGATTGTCTACGAAACGGAGCAGGTGCTCGCTTTTCGGGATATCGCGCCCGTGTCACCAACACATATTCTGGTCATCCCGAAAAAGCCGATTCCGGATCTGAGTGCCGCGAGCAGCGCTGATAAGGAGCTGCTCGGCGAACTTCTGCTCGCGGCCGCTGAGGTGGCGCGGCAGGAGGGGGTCGATCAGGACGGTTACCGCGTCGTTATAAATACCGGCAAGCACGGAGCTCAGACCGTGTTCCATCTACATCTTCACATTGTCGGCGGACGGCAGTTCAATTGGCCGCCCGGGTGAATAGAAGCTCTCAATTGCGAAAGGAAATGTTATGAATATTCTTGAACAATCGACTGTCGTGCTCGAGCTTGAGGAGAAGTTCGCGGTAATCACGATTAACCGGCCTGAAAACCTCAACGCGCTCAATCAGGA
>CAYTAW010000537.1:0-2148 GCA_964435675.1 uncultured Bdellovibrionales bacterium | reverse complement strand
TTTGATCGGAAGACCTTGCGGCACGCGGTCGCTGAAATCTTCGACCCACGTCTCCGAGGCGCTCACCAAAAGACCCTGCACATCATTGCGCTTTTCGACGAGCGCGCCAAATGTTTTAAAAACGAAATCCAAGTGCGCAAGAATCTCTTTCTTGCGCGAACCCGGGAACAAGAGCATCACCGGATGTTTATCGGAAAGCCCCAAACTCTCGCGCAGCGCGCGTCTCTCGCCCTCGCTGATGCGATACTTCTCGAAATGCGCGACAAAAGGGTGCCCCACGAATGTTACATTGAAACATCCTCGATCGGCATAAAATTTCTTTTCAAAGGGGAAAATCGTAGCGACAATGTCGCACACTTCTCCAATCTCCTTGACTCGTCCTGGGCGCCAGGCCCAGACCTGCGGCGGAATATAAAAAATAACTTTTATCTGATGTCTTTTTGCGGCTCGCGCCAAGCGCAGATTGAATTCCGAATAATTAATAATAATCAGCACGTCCGGCTTTCGTGTCTCGAACAATCCCGTCATCGTCTTCCACGAACCGAGGATCTTTCTTACGCCGCTGATAATTTCCGAGACGCCCATGACCGAGGCGCCTTTTTCGGCATCGACAATGATTTCAAGCCCCGCGGCGCGCAAATTGCGCGCGCCCATCCCGTAAAATTCGCCGTGAGGGTATATCTTTTTCAATTCGTTCAGCAGGCGCGCACCGTGCTCGTCACCCGATAATTCGCCCGCGCTGAACAGTATTCGTGGCATGCTGGGGATAGTAGCGCAAAGCGCTTAGCCGCTCAAATCCTCAAGGCGAATCAAATCGCCGCATTCGAGCGCAATTCTTAGCGTCTTACCGACAACCCGAGCCTCTTGGCCCGGCGCAATACCATCCCCGGGACGCATCCAGCTTAGGTCCTCAATGGTGAGAACACGTCCCGCTTCGAGCGCGCGTCCGGCAACGATCGAGCGCCGAACTGGGCCTAAATTCGCCTTTTCGCTGGTTCCCGCGATTTTTTCGCCGGAACCTAAAAGCGACTCGGCCAAGCGCACGCGCTCAACCAGTAGCGTCATCTCCCCCGGATCAGCCGAGAGCTGGTGATCGCGGAAGCTCGAGTGATTTTTATCGACGGTGAAATGTTTTTCAATCACACGCGCGCCAAGCGCCACCGAAAGTACGGCCGCTTCTATACCGAGCGTATGATCGGAATAACCGACCGTACCCCCCACTTCCGCCCGCAGCGTCGAAATAGCTTTTAGATTCGCCTCTTCGATTGGCGTTGGGTAGGACACTACGCAGTGCAGCAGCGCGATTCCCGGATCCACATGCTGCGCGCGCCATACGTCCTCAATAACGCCGCGTGCTTGACGCACCTCATCGAGGTTTGCCATGCCTGTCGACATAATTATCGGCTTTTTTGTGCGTGCAATTTTTTTGAGCAGCGGAATGAACAGCATATCACCCGACGCAATTTTAAAAGCCGGCACTAATGAATCGAGCATATCGACGCTCTCTACATCGAATGGGGTCGACAAGAAATGAACTCCCTCGTCTTTCGCGGTCTGCGCAAGTTGCGCGAACTGCGCATCGCTCAATTCAAAGCGCTTTAAGGTCTGAAAGCGCTGCTCATTCTTCTTGCTACAGAACCGCTCTGGACGAATAGTCTGGAACTTGACGGCGTTTACACCCGCTTTAGCGGCAAGTCCGACCATGCGCTGAGCCAGCGCGAAGTCGCCTTCGTGATTATTGCCGACTTCGGCAATAATATAGACCTGATTAGAGAGATCACAATTCTCTATGCGCATTTCTTATCCTATGAACAACGAATCGTTTGCGCGCACTCCCAGGTTGCGCCGGGCGCAACCGCAATTTTCTCGGACACATTTCCGGGCTCGATGCATACATAACGCTTGTAATTCTCCGGTTCGAGATCCGCGATTTGGGAGCAGCGCTTTTCCCAGGGATTCCATACCACCGCATCGGCACACCCTTTAGATTCAATCACAATCGATTTGCCGAGTTTAGTGTCTACAATGCTAACAACGGGCGGCGCCTTCTGGTAAATTCTGTCGGTTTCTTCAGAGAAGGTAATTACACCCCGAGATTCAACGCCGGGTTCTCTGCCAGCACCGCAACATTGTAGCTGGTTACCAGCG
>CAYTAW010000536.1:0-2159 GCA_964435675.1 uncultured Bdellovibrionales bacterium | reverse complement strand
GTTCCGGTAGAAGCGCGGAAGCACAACAACCATTTTCCCGTCGGCTTCTGACTCGGGCTTGTACGCAAAGTCGTCTGGGCCGGTAATAATTTTGCGCGGATCGGGGATTGCGCCGGGCTTATCGGTTTCGCTTGGCTGCGGAGCGCCTGGCGCCGCAGATGTGCTCGGGGTTTCGATTTTAGGGAAAAGGCGGGTGAGCACATCGGCTTGAGCTGCCGCTTGTCGCGTAGTCAACTTCTTATTGTTAAGCACTCGTTCCTCGAATTTCTCAAGCGCAGATTTAGCAGCCGAGGAATTTTGACCCACTCGTCCAAGTATCGTATCCAGCGTTGATGATCCCGAGGCTTCGGCCAGGCGGACGGTGGCATTTTCAGGGTTTCGCGCAAGGGTCGTCTTCGAGCTATCGAGCTGCGCCTTTCCGAATGCAAACCGGATCAGACTCTCTTTCGACGCGTTAGTGAGTTGTTTTTTGCTGACCATCGTCGCCAGAAACGCGTCTACCGCGGTGCTTAGTGGCTGCCGCTTGTTTGCCGCGACATTTTTTAAATACGCGCTTTTAACTGAATTCAGGAGGGCAGTTCCGGCTCCAAACGCGCTATCAACGCGTTGATGAATGATTGATGTGTAGACAATATCTTCCGTCAACCGCAGCGAATTTGCGGTCTCAATGCCGATTGATTTTCCGGTCAGCGCGCCGACTACCTGCGCAATCGACTGTTTAAGGCCGTCGCTTGGGAGTGCATCGGGTATAAGCTGAGCTGCGGATGCGCTCGTTACATTAGTTGTCTGCATAGGAGACCTCTTTAGTCTTTAGAATAATTAACGAAGGCTTAAATTGGAAATCACGCGGCGCATAATTTCATCGGCATTTTTTACGAGCTGTTCGAACATCTCGTACATGCGCGACGCGGAGCGGTACTTTTCCTGCGCGGCGGTCACCTTGGCTTCTGCCTTGGAGAGTTCTTCGGCGCCGCTCGCTTTGCCGACATCGGCGAGAGCCTGCAGCATCTCCGATTCGCGTTGTGCCATAGTATTGGCGATCAGCGATCCGGTTGAGGCGCGATCGGTATCTTCTGCCATTGAGAGTTGAAGCTGATTTCTGTAATTAGCATCGTAGCGAGCAATCGAAGCCATACATTTCCTTATTTATTGTTGCAAGGTTTATTGTCGAAATGACATTCAGCCGCACTCGAGAGCGTGCGTCAGTTAGTTAATCGCAATTGAACGCGGGAAGTTTCCGGAATTTTTGATATACGCTATTTCGCTGACCGGCTATGGCAGGCATAGAAGGCCGTTTATTCGCGCGGCGCAAGAAGCTGTTATGGTGCACGCCGGAGAATCTCTGCTTGTTCAAGCGTGTAATGCGTTACGTCTTTTAAATTCAATCCGGCGTTGATCAGTTTTGGGAGATGAAAGGGTTCGATTACATATAACGATCGGTGAGGCGCCTTTGCGGCTATGAACGCGGGTGGCTTTGGGAATAAAAGAGCTGCGGGTTCCCGCAGCTCTTTCATAGCGTTCACTATTTCTCGATCGTTCCCGAGATCTGCGTTGCATTGATCCAGAGAATGTTGCCGATGATTCCCACTACTGATGTCCAATCGGCGGGGGTTGACTGAACCGTGACGATATTGGCGCCGGCCGGCACGAGTTCCTTTGCGCGCTCTTGGTCATTACCAGGTATCGAATAGCCCACAATGCGGATTGATTCAGCGTGCGTCATGAAAGTCGAATCCGTCTTCCTGATTCCGGAGCAGCCGGAAGTGGCAAGCATAATTAAACACGAGGCGGCGAGTGCGCGTGCTGATAATTTCATAAGTACTCCTTAAAAGGATAAAAAGTCATATGCGAACGCTATGGCCGCGCGTCTGCCCCGTCAACTGGCTAAATGCCCTGGAAAATAGCACTTCCTTTACTGTCTCTTTAAAAAGCATTATCCTCGACATCTGGAATTCCTCTACCGCATTCGTTCAAGGCAGGTCTCTTAAGTGGCTGAATATATAGAAATTGTAGGCGGCGCTCCGCTCAACGGTGAAGTAAAAGTTTCGGGCGCAAAAAACGCTGTCTTGCCATTATTAATCGCCGCGCTCCTTACAAGCGAAAGATGTGAGTTCAGCAATGTTCCAAATCTCTATGACGTGAATCTGACGGTGCAGCTG
>CAYTAW010000535.1:0-2180 GCA_964435675.1 uncultured Bdellovibrionales bacterium | reverse complement strand
GGATGAGTCCGGTTTGCTTCCGATTATAGTAATGGAAGCGATCGCCGACGAAATGGAAGGGGCATTTTCCAAATTCAAACACGAAGCATTAAGGACCAAGAGCGAGAAGGGCAAGATAGTCGGCGCTAATCGCAGCGCGGATATGCTGCACTATGCCGATCCGCACACGTTGGAAATTCATCAGGATATCGAATGCCGTCTCTATCGCGGGGTGGTTCCGGATGAGCTGCTGCGCCGCTGTGTTGCGCTCGCCAATGCCACCGTACGTCGGAATCCCATGGATCCGGGGCTGTCGCGCGGCGGGTTAACGGTCGACGTTGAATTTGAAAAACTACATGCCTTGGTAGCAAACCACGATTTCAGACTTTCCACTATCAGTGTCGAGGGGACATTGTCCGCATTTGAATTGGTGTTTTTGGGGCGTGATGCGCTTTTGGGCCCGGACTTTGAGGCATACTTCGATGCGCACCCCTTTCACTTAAAAAAATCGGGTTATCTGAAGTTAGCGGTTGCCGCGCCGGATGTTTTGAAAGAATTTGTCGAGCGCGAGATCAAGGAATCTCCATTTGATATCCTGCACCGCCGTATGACATCAGAGCTTCAGGCTCGAAACGACGGAATTTCCATCCCGGGGCATAAAACGCGCTATTTGTTGACCCAGATCCGTACCGAGCCGGTCGAAAATCGCGCTTCGGTCAATGCGGCACTCAGAAACTATGGCCTCAAATCGGGTATTGTGACATCTTCATTAGAAGATGATGGTATAGCGCGGTCGCTAGAGTTCTATCTTCTTCCGCTCTCTTTTAGCGGATTTTTTAACACCCACATGAACTATTAAGGCGATGCCAGCAAAGAAGAGAGTCACTAATGAGCAGCGCGAACTGGTCCGTGCTTTTATCGGAGCGCAACGTCAGGTGCGTAAGCTCGACAGAGAAGACACGGAGACTCTTCCACTCGCTGAGTTTCATGCGCTCATAGCCTTGGAGCAGTCCGACGTTTTATCTCCAGGCGATATTGCCAAGTTCTTGAATGTAAATCTGAGTAAAACGAGCCGCCTCATTCAGAAGCTCGAAGCTGATAAGCTGATAAAAATCACCACGTCCGCGCATGACGCCCGCCAAAAAGAGATCACGCTGACTAAGAAGGGAGTGGACTCGCTTAAACAGTTTGATGGCATAGTCGATAAAAGAACCAGCGCCTGGTTTGGGCGGTTATCAAATGGGCAGCAGGAGGTATTTAAGGAGTTTCTTGCTTCGCTCGCGCGGGCGCTTGCCGCACCGGAGGAAACGAAGAAGCGGAATGAGGTTGAGATTCGAACATACCAGCGTCGCATCGCGCGGGCTGGAGGATTAATTAGCGGCCCTGTTCTCGCGGGTGAATTAAACTTAATCGAGTATCAGATTTTGAATGCGCTGATTGAGCGCTCCGAGGCGGCGATGGAAACGTTATTCGAGCTTCCTTTTGATCGCGCGCAGATTTCGCGGACGAGCGATCTACTACAGCGTATCGGTTTATTGGCAAAGTCACGAGATCCGAAAGACAGCCGCAGAATACTGGCGCGACTGACTGCGAAGGGCAGGAAAGATTTTCTAGAAGCCGAAGAGAAGGCAGCGCGAATTGTCGCCGATGCCACCAGCCGTTTTATGCCTCGGAAAAAAGCCGCGCTGCTTCAAGCGCTCAAACTCATCGCGCAATAAATAATCTGTTAACACTTCACGTGGCGCGGCCCAGAATAATAGGGAGAAGTGTTCTACCGCGGCGATTACTTTTATTTGACAAATAAAAGTAATAGTGGTAGAACTCGGTATTATTGCTGATGACTTCTAGATTCGGCGCTTTTTTAGCGTCTCAGGCGAACTCTTGCCTGGAGGCGGGCGGCGATCGTCTCGAAACAAACGTGGAGAACTACCTATGGAAATTGCCCAACAGATATCCCCCGGTGAATCAGATCGATTTCGCGTGCTCAAGCCCGAATCATTCTTCGGCGCTGATCTGCGTTTTCAAAATAGCAGCCGCGTCCAGATAGAGTCGGCATTGGATTACGCCGCGCAGACGACGCAGGTCACGTTGTCTGGATACATCACGGACAGCGGAGACACGGCGACCTATCATCTCTCTCGCTACCCGCGGCGGAGATTCGGGAATCCTCCGAGTGATACGCAGCTTGCTCAGTGCATCCA
>CAYTAW010000534.1:0-2180 GCA_964435675.1 uncultured Bdellovibrionales bacterium | reverse complement strand
CCATTGCGCAGCGCTAACGGTCGGCATTTCGACCTCAGTCCGGTCGATATGGCCCAACTTCGTGCGACTCGGCTGCTTGAATGCGGCTGGGTTAAGGCGGATGGCGCCAAAGCGCTGCTGAAGCATTCCCTGATCGATCTCAAGTTACGCGAGCGGTTTGGCGTCTCGGTAGTTGCGATCATTCGAAATGAGGAGGTGATTCCGAGTCCTGGTGCAGCTTTTGTCGTGCAGGAAGGTGATGTGCTCGGTGTTCTCGGCACTCCCATGCAGATTGAGGTCATGCGTGGCGGAGTGCTGGTTCATGAAGATACGCTTCCGACTGAGTAGCCGTCAGCGATTTACTGCTTTTCGCATGATAAATGGGCTCCTCGGTTGGATAGAGGGGCTCTTCGCCAGCTCAGTATAGAGCCCGACATCGTGATGGAATCCACTTCCCTGAAGGTAGTGATCGAAATCGAAATTGGCGTCGATCGGGTGGATGCCGTCGCCGAAAAGTACTGCGCCTTCGGGCGTGACGCGTGAAATTTCCCGGGCCAGGCGGCGCAGGTATTCCTGCTCCCACTGGCGACGGCTTGCCTGCTCGGGTGAACGTGCTGGCCACATGAAATCAAGACTCGATGTCTGGTTGATTGGTGATAGTGGTTCATTGAAAAGTCCAAAGGCGACAACAATTGCTGATTGGTCAGGTTTTTTTATCAGAAACTGCAAGGCGTCGGCCTGAACACCGCCGCATCTGGTAACCTCTTCGCGAATATCGACAGCGGTATAAGAGGCTGCGCCAAAGAGTCCTCTAAAAATTATGCCATGCTCCGCACCTCGCTCCCCGGCTCCCAGTTCGATAATATTCTGACCTGAGATCTCTTTGTGCATTGCGGAGACAAAGGGGCGCGAATCTTTCTGCTTGAGCGCATCACGTTCGAGCATCGTATCCCAGCGTGCGGTCATCAGGATCTGGCTTGCTCGGGTGGGATAAAATATATCGTGCCGATAAGCCTCTTTGACAAAGCTGTCACGGTCAAAGTTTTCAAGCCCGGTTGGTTTGTCCACCTCGCTGGTTTTAAACAGGTATGAAAATCGAGCGACCAGGCCCGCAAGGCCGTCCAGTTGACCTTGCGGCATCATAGCCGGAAACCGGTATGGTACGGTCAGTGATTCGGCCCAGTTTCTGGCGGCGGTTTCTGCATGTATCTGTTTCTGCTGGTTCATACGTCCTCCTCTGTTGACCAGAAGACGCTAACCAGATTAGAGATTTTACTGAATATGACGACAAAAATTGCCTAAATTATATATTAATATTATAGTTACATAATTAAATATGGCAAAAATAGATGCTCTCGACAGAAAGATTCTGGCGCTGCTTGATGGTGATGCGCGTATGCCGATGTCGGATATCGCCCGCAAAGTCAGGCATGGCAGGGATATTGTTGACTACCGCGTCCAGCGCATGATGCGCGAGGAGATTGTCACCGGATTTCGTGCGTTGATCGATCCTGCGGCGCTGGGTTTCGGAATGTTCAAGACCTACTTCAAACTTCAGAAGAGATCTGGCGAGATTGAAACGTTCTGCAAAGCGCTGTCGAAGTCGCCACACGTTTCCTGCTATGCCGAGACGATAGGTCACTGGGACCTGATTGCTAATGTGCTCGCGGCGAATACGCATCAATTTGCTGCTGTTCTCGATGACCTCTGTGCTCCGATGCAGGAGAGTATCGTTGATAGGGGGTTTGCCGCAGTCAGGCGGTATCGAGCTCTGGGGAGGAGTCATTTTTCTCCAGCAGTCTGGCGATCCCGCCCTCAGTTTGTCAGCTGCACAGAGCGCGCGGCAATAGAGATCGATGAACTTGATTCAAAGATAATTCTGCTGCTTGGAGCTAATGCGCGTATTCCGATGACTGAGCTGGCAGGCAGGCTCTCTGTTCATCCAATGACGCTTTGCCGACGTGTCGAACGGCTCGAGAGGGAAAGGGTTCTGATCGGATATCGCGCTTCGATAAAACAGGCGGCAGTACAAAGAGAAGTCTACAAAGTTCTGGTCGAGAGAAGTACATTTTCTGCGGCGAAAATTGAGGCGCTAGTAGCTTCCGCCGCACAAGAGCCTGCCGTGGTGGCCTGTATTGAGCATCTCGGGCCGTATCATCTGGAGCTGAATATGGAAACGGCTTCGCTCGAAGAGTGCGAGC
>CAYTAW010000533.1:1622-2182 GCA_964435675.1 uncultured Bdellovibrionales bacterium | reverse complement strand
GCCGCAGCGCGATACAAGATTATCAGGCGACTCCCGAAGTAGCTGCTGATAAAACGATTCTCCAGTACGTGGGGAGCATCGTTTTGCGACTCGATCGACTCTCGAGCGCGATTGACGAGGGGACTTTGATGACCAGAGACAATATTATCAATCGCACAAATAAATTTGGAACATTCACCAAGCTTGTCGGCCACGTCGATCATTACGACGATTGCATTTCCGAGCTGCGCTCACTGCGTGAGTATTTAGAGCGCCGAGAACGGAGTGGTGGCAGAATTTAAATCATTTTCCTGCGCTTAGTTGGAACCACTCCAACTCTAAGGCTTCGCCAGAATCCTGATGATATTTATAATAGTAGGCCCAATTTCTAAGTAGCTCGGCTACATTTAAAAAATCAGTGGAGGTAGACAGTACGATACTGCTCTCTAACATTTTTAAAGAGCAAGCGTGCCGCTGAAGTTCCATTCCTGTTTTTTGCGACAATACTAAATACTCCTTTGAGTTCCGTGTTTGAGCCCAAAATCTGAATTTTTTCTTGCGGATTTAAAACTTCCATCCGT
>CAYTAW010000533.1:0-1612 GCA_964435675.1 uncultured Bdellovibrionales bacterium | reverse complement strand
ACCATTTTCTTCGTTCCTTACGGATACCTGCGACTGATCATAGTTCAAAATAAATAGTCGCTTCTCATCAACTTGCACATAGATGCGCGCGCCAATATTTGATAACCCAACGAGAGAGATTTCAGCATTATTGCCATCCTCATCTCTAGGAAACGAAGTAAGAAACTCCCCATCCTCTGGTGTCGCATAAAGCGATACCATATCCCTTCCTCGTCCGAGCACTTCAGCTTTCAACATTCTATCCGGACAAGCATCTACGGGTATTGAGATATTATCTGAAGTCACATCGCTCAAAGGATATTTAAAACCAGGAGTAGCCACAGGCGAACTTGTCAACGAATCAAGATGCGCAATCAATTGCCCGCTTACAGCGCAATATATATTAACCTTAATAGTAGTAATTTTGTCCTGATTAAAATTATTTGGTCTCGTTAAAACTCTCAGATTTAAGGATCCCTGCTCTTTCTTGATTTTTATTGAAGAGGATAATTTAGCATTTTCACTATTTTTATTGATATCGAGGGAGACAAAGCTTTGAACGACAGGACTAATACCCTCGTCAAGAGTAGCCAGTTTTTTTAAAGACTGCCCAGCTAGCATTGAGAGAATATAATCACTCCACACCTGATGACCAAGTATTTTGTTACCTGGAAGTGTCTGACCATCACTACCAATTAATTTTTGGTCAACCGTTCTCGCAATTGTCTGCGCCGCTTCCCAACCTACCCGAGCAAAACGAATATCTTTTGTCGTGCGATATGCCCAGAGCGCGCCGTGCACCTTCCATCCGGGTGACGAGAGTAACTCACTGCCATCAAATCCATACGACTTGAGATGGTCCAATAATTCCTGGCGCAATGTTGTTTGCTGGTCGTCTGAAATAGGGAGAGACTCAAGAGCACTCATTGCTTCCAGAAGATAAAAATCAGGCAGTTTGAAAGACTTGGTGTAGAGATCAAATTGCGGCAAATTTACTGGCGTATATGGTGATGTGCTCATTAAGATATTGCGATACGTGAGGATAATCTTATAAATCTCGCTATCAAAAGTCTCCTCGTAAATGCCAACTAGCGTCCGTACCATGTTGAACAATTCTCTCGCATTAATGATAGCTGTCGGTTCCCGACCAATCAGCGATCGCTTTGTGCCCTCGATAACTTCATCAAGTACTTCTTTCGCTCTTCTATCTCCCGTCAAATGATAAAAATATGAAAGCCAATGAATTTTGTGAGCCTTTTTACTGTGACTTTCAACTCTAATATCCCAGGGATATGGGCTCCCACCTGCATGTGCCATGAATCCAGTCGATACCCCTCTGGTATTATAGTGATTTACGTGCACGTCCATGGCATAACGGCTTGTATTTTCCATCTCTTCAAAATAGTAGCGTCCCAATTCTACGGGACCACCTCTCATATAAAGTAGTATTGGGACAAGTTGTCCGTCATACTGAACTCCATCACTAATTCGATACAAACCATTATTGCACATCCCCCAGCGCAAGAAGCCAAATCGATATGAACCATAACTCAAACACTGATCAGTACGTGAAAGAAAATCGGAAGCGATATTTGCAATCGCTTGCTCAATATTACTCTTATCGGCGTAATCG
>CAYTAW010000532.1:0-2189 GCA_964435675.1 uncultured Bdellovibrionales bacterium | reverse complement strand
GCGGGGGATTTGCTCCATAGTTGAAATAAGCCCTGATCAAGCCAAGCCTCCACCGATAAATAAAAATACTCTCTATTTTCTGAGCTAGCGCTAGAGTTATAGTCTTTACTGAGCGGAGGAAATGCTCCGGTATATTCAGAGTGACGCGCGCGAAGAACCGGCACGATGAAAAGTTATATTTTAATTTTTTTGAGCATTATTTTCCCCCAAATCACACCGGCAGGTAGCGAATTCAGCAAAAAAACATGGGTGTGAATGCGTTCGTCAACTCTTGCTGGAATTTAATAGATCCATGTCTACCGTAGAACCCGTCCTCGCAATTGGAATGATGAGCGGCACCAGCGTCGACGGCGCCATAGACACGGCCGCGGTCGTTACCGACGGCGACGCCTATATCGAGCGGCGGCTCGTAAAGGAATATCGGTACGAGAAGGCCGAGGGCCTGCGCCCGATTCACCATCTGACAAAAGCGGCTGAGATCGCCTTCCGCCTGGCCAGAGGAGATATGAATTTGGCTACGCAGAACTATGAGCGCGCGCTGCGCAAATATGCGGCTGACACCTTTCCAGCGCTGAACGAGATTGCAATCAAGGCAAAAATCGCCGAATTAAATGACGGTTTTTGGGGTGACTCCAGAAAAACACCCGCGCTGCGCGACATCATTGCAATATCGTCGGAACTGCACCGCGCGGCCGCGGCCCAGATAATCGAATTACTCGATAAGAAACCCGCCTATATCGGGTATCACGGCCAGACTCTCTATCACGCGCCGTTCGATCATATATCGGTGCAAGTCGGAGATGCGCAGATTCTTGCCGACAGCTTGGAAATCCCTGTCGTTTTTAACTTTCGCGCCAACGATCTCTTGCACCACGGTCAAGGCGCCCCGCTCGCACCGGTCTATCATCGCGCCCTCGTACGCGCGGCCGGGCTGGAAAGCGCGGCGATACTCAACCTCGGCGGGACTGCTAATGTGACAATCACTAGCAGCAAGAGCGACCGGATGATTGGGTTCGATACTGGGCCGGCGAACGGACTGCTCGATAAATATGTGAAAGAAAAAACGGGCTCGGCTCTCGATTTCGATAGCCACTATGCATCGAAAGGAACCGTTCGGGAAAAAGCGGTGGAAGCTCTTTGCAAGAAAGCTATCATACTTGGCAGCGGCAAAAATTATCTCGATATCAAACCTCCCAAATCTCTCGATATACGAGACTATTCATACGCAGTACCAGAATTTACGGCGCTGCCTGTGGAGGACGGCTGCGCGACGCTGAATGCCTTTACGGCCGAATGCGTTTCACGGGGGCTGGACTGGATTCAAAAAGAAGGGTTAGAGATTCCGGAGCATTGGGTTTTGTGCGGCGGCGGAGCAAAAAATATCCATCTTCGCGAGCAGCTTTGTTCGAGAATCTCCAAGAAAGCCGCCAAGCAGATACGCCTCGTATCCGCCGATCAAGTGGGCTGGTCGTCGCAGGGAATGGAAGCCGAACTCTTTGCGTTCCTCGCCGTCCGATCACAGCGCGGCTTGCCGCTGACCTATCCGGGCACTACCGGAGTCAAGGAACCCCAGTGCGGCGGCGAACTATTTACTCCACGCTAATTTGGGAATCCATCGCTGCTGCGCCGAAACACCGGGAATAAGCCCGCGGGCGACCGTTCTAATTGGATGGGCACGCCGCTAATTCGGATTTGCTGGCTTGCCGAATATCTCGTCCCATCCCCTACCATAGCTCGGGCTATAGCCAACACTGGTAGTGCTCGACGAACGCCCCGAATCGCCTGCCAGCGCGCGGAAGACATCCTCCGGAGTTCTCAATTGAAGAAGTTCTGATTCGACAGGACCGATTCCCGGACCTTCTGGAACCACATGAATATGATCGCCATGGGGAACAACCGTTACCGGTAGCGCACCGACGATTTTCTCGTCTCCGTCCCCAGTTCTTCCATACGCAATCATTGCAGCGCCGGGAATTGGCGGAAGATCCCCGCTGATTTCACCATCCGGCTGTCCTTCGTTATTTTTATCTGGCGAATTACCGTCACTCGGCTTCTGATTATTATGCGGATCCATCACTACCTCACAACTACGGCTATGAAAGTTCAATTTACCGGAAGAAGCTCTCCTATGCAAAATAGAGAAAGGACACTGCAAAAAACCAACCGCCGGAGCCCTCTATAAAGCCTCT
>CAYTAW010000531.1:0-2203 GCA_964435675.1 uncultured Bdellovibrionales bacterium | reverse complement strand
TTTGAATACAATAAAGGCGAATGCAAAACCGGCCAACGCGCAAATCAAATAAGCCGTTGGCGGCAGGCCGAGCAGCCCGCGCATTGTTCGCACGTTGCGCAATTCGATTGGGCATACCCGCGTTTCGCGGCGTCCGTCCGCAAGCACTTTCTCGTGAATAGAAAAAATACGGAGCACCGACTGGGATTTGACGCTTTGATTCGTAATCGAGTAGGTGTGTTCGCCGGCCGGACCCTCTGACTCTGAAGTAATCAGCCCGGCAGGAGCGAAGAGGCGTGAGTGCACGCCGTCGATACGGGGCATTGAGAGCGTAAGCGCTTCGGTCAGTGCCAAATCGTGCAGCGGGCATTGAATATCGAGGCGCGGGGCTTCCTTAAAGTTAAAATATCCAGCGTCGAGGAGAGAGATCGCCTCTCCGAAATGTTCGAACTGAACGGTAGTAAGGAGCGGGTAGGACCCGCTCTTTTCCGGAAAGGTGACATTAAAAAAACGGAGCGCCGCATTCCCGGCGAAAGGTCTCCATTGAGCGACTGTTGCCAATGATTGTTTTGAAACTCAATCGCAATCGAAGGATTTTTTACCGGAGCATCTCCATTATTATGCAGTATAACCTCGACACGCTCTTCGCGCGCGCTGACCGCAACATTCAAGGACGGATCCGAGGCGTTTGCGCGCTCTGCCGTCAGCGCGATCGAGAAAAGAACGATTGGTATTAACAGTAGGATTTTTCTAAGCATAGGTAATAGCTGCTCCATATCGATTAACTCGCTTTTTCGACTGGCGATACCGGGACTTTCTCGGCAGACGCCCGGTCTCCCGCCGTTTGGCGGCGGCTAAAGAGGAATACCGTGCACAGTATCAGCATCGGTTCCAGGGGCTTGCGGTATCGTCCCTCCATCACACCGGCTCGTTGAGTGGCGAGCGCAAGGATCAAGGCTACGGTCATGAGTGGGATATAATCGATTCTTCGATAAATCAGGTAGCCGATCCCCGCAAACAGATTGAGCAGAATTAGAGGGCCCCAAATCCACCGGGAGTGGTAGAGAAATATGCCGACTTTTGTATCGAGATTCGAATCAGGCCATGAGTGCCCGACGAGAAAAAAAATCAGATTCTCAGCCATCATTGCCGGGAGAAAATTCTTATGGAGCTCCTTTATGCGCGCGTCCTCGCGATCCCAGTCGGCGCGTCCATTATCGGGATTGATTTCGATTCGGATGCGTTCATAGCGGATCGTCGACCAATCGAAAAATGGACTGAGCTGATTGACGTAGAGGCTTGGACTTGAGAACTCCCACTCACCATAGCGCAAGACGTTGAAGTTAAAGATGCGCGCGCCGGAGGCGAAATAGGTCGCATTGAAAGGCGACGAGGCAAAGGGGTAGAAAAAGTTCAAAACGCGCTGCCCGCGGATTCCCTGCGGAATAGAGATGACTGCGATAATCACCACTGAATAGGCAAGATAGCGAATGTCGCGGAGTTTTAGGGTACAGAATATAATCGAAATTATACCCATGGGTACGGCCACGGTTTTGGTGTGCATGCAAAGCGCCCAGAAAAGCGCGTTGACGATTGCGCTTTTGCGCGAGGGGGCATTTAGAAAATACGCGGTTGACCAAAGTGCCGCGCCAAGAAGCGGCAGCAGCAGCGTCTCATTCATGAAGTAACAATAGATAAATATCAGCGTTGGATCCAAGGAAATGAGCGCGGTGCTGAGTAGAGCCAGTGTGCGTTTCGGAAACATGTACAGCGCAAAGCGGTGCCAGGTATACGGAAGCGCAAGCGACAAGGCGCCGGCGGCGAGCCACGATCCGAATCGCGATTCGCCGAAGAGCCACTGCACGCCGTGAAGCCATATCTGATACATGAGTGGATCGAATACTTGCGTTACCCCTGGCTTCCATAACTCGAGCGCATTCGTCCAATGACGGCTGCCGTCACTCGTCATCCACTCAAATGGGCTTCGATGCGCAATCGCCACTAATCGGACAATGCAGCCGACGATTATAAGAAACTTGAGGAAGATCTCAGTTTTTGAGGAGCGGGGAGCTGGCGTGGCAGTGCTATCCATACTTCTGAATTGGATAGCATAGGAGGCGGGGCGAGGCTATTGGGGAAGGAAATCGGTCAGCTCAATACTCGAAAGGGGGTAGATTGGGGAAACATCGGTCCTTGGATCGGTGAACAGTGTTGATATCGGCCT
>CAYTAW010000530.1:0-2208 GCA_964435675.1 uncultured Bdellovibrionales bacterium | reverse complement strand
AGGAGCAGATATGGAGCGAGCCGCACGATATCTTCATGGAAGATATCGACCGCCTGTTTTCCTTTTCGGCCGAACAGCTACTCGTACAATACTGGCAATTTGATATGGGCGTGCAACTTCTTAATCGCGGGAGACAGTATGAGCTCATGGCGGTTGAAGCGTGCTGGGATCAAGTATTAACGGCCTATGCGCTCAAAGCATGCCTTCTTGACGATGTGCAGGCGCTCTTAGAGGCCGGAATTAGGTGGGAATTCGTATCCTTTCGTGAAAAGGCGCACGATGTTCTGAGTGACGAAGAAATTAACCGCGTCTATGATGCCGCGCTGGAAGAGGTTACCGAACTCGCGCAGCAGTACCCCTTCAGAGTTAATTGGAATCCCGAGACTTTTCGCAAATTGGTCGATCCGAGACACGAGCATTTTAGCGCTGAATAGTCGCATTTAACTCCCTGAATACACGTGCTTTTATTGCATGAAGCATTTGTCCCCCAAGTGCTGATAGGGGGGTGAAGGTAATTGGTATGGAAGTCAAAGTAATCTTAGCTTTTTTCGCAAGTCTCGGGCTGATGCTTACGGCTATATCGGGTATTTTCACCGAGAGCGATCGTAATAACGCGCTCTTCCGTTCCCGCCGCATTAATTTGACGTTCCTCGAGAACATCTACAATCGCCACGTCTCACGTTAATTAATCCTACTACAATATTCTTCGCACAATCGCGAAGGGCTAGGCTGACGGTATGTGGTCGCCGCGCAATTTCTCGTAAAAAACATTCCACGATATGATGCGCTGATCGGTTATCGGGCGTGAATTGTTCGACGCTGCAATAAGCTGCGGAAGAATTATGTGATTGTACATTCCGCGTAAAGCGAAGGCCACGCCAAGCAGCACTGCCGCAGTTTTTGAGGTTGCGGCAAATTGCGCGGTGCCGGTTAATGCCGCTGCGCCGAGTTCGATTGCGGTGACGACGCCGATGGGAGCAGCAACGGCCCATGCCGGGATTTCTTTGTGTAAAAGCGCATCCGGCGCTCCATCTTGATTTGAGCCATCAGGGGAAACTCGCGAGATGGTAGCGCGGCTTAAGAAATCTGAACGTTGAAGCGCCGCTTCGCGGTGAACACCACCTTTGATAACTGCAACTATGTGGTCATAGCCACTCAGAACCGTGCCGCTTTCGAGGTGCCCAGCAAGCATATCGACTAATTCGATGGATTGCTGCATGTTCATTTCACGGTTCAAAAAGGTGATCCAGCTTTCTAATTCGCGGGTATGCTTCAATGAAAAGCAGGTCAGGCGCCCGAAAACGGCGAGCGCTTCATCAACGATCAATTTTTTTGCTTCGCCTGATGCGCACCCAGGCAAAGCAGTACGCGACGTTCTCAATAATTCGTCGCCACATAGCTGTATCAGATCGGTACTCGGACTAGCCGTTCCATGAAGAAGGTTCAAACATCCCGTCACTAAAGCCTCCGGGTCTTTCAGCGGCATTTCGCCAAGTATGTACACGAGGGCGGCCGCCCGTCCCGGCGAGCGGGCCCCAAATACTTGGCCGCATGTTGAATTAATATATCCAAGCGCCGAAGCAAGTTGAGTGTCGTTGCTCAAAAGGTTGCGAATTTCGGACAGTGCTCGAGGTTCATTCGGCAGTATTCGATTATCGTATGAAAATGTGTCCGGGAGTGTGAAGCCCCCAAGCGGTTGAAGAGCTCTGGTTAATTCGATGCTCAGCTCAACCGCCGGAAGTGGACAATATTCATCAATGTCTGGCCCGTGGAAGTGAGGTACTGGAGACCCGGAAAAGGTTTGGGATAATCCCTGAGGATTCAATGGTTCAAACATGACAGTTCTCCGCGGCCGATTATGCCATCAAATGTGATCCTACCAAATACCATTTGAATCTTTTGTTTGCCAAGCAGTGACTACGTATCTCAAGTTGGTAATTTACTGAAATTAATAGGATTTATTGATCGCTACGAAAATAATAACCGCATTTGTTTTTTTAATTTGAATCGGTTAAGGTGCGGATTTCGAGGTAACGGCAGAGTTCTCGTGCGCTTCAACACTAATATTCTGCTTCGCTACAAATTTAGCTAGTGGATACTTGAATAGGCTAATCGATTAAATCGAAAAATAGAAAAATAACTGAGGCATATCAATGACAGCCACGTCACTAGGAAAAGAAGCGACTAGCGCACTTCAAGGACTGGAAC
>CAYTAW010000529.1:0-2217 GCA_964435675.1 uncultured Bdellovibrionales bacterium | reverse complement strand
GGCAAGGGAAATGTACTGAGCTGCCCTTTGCCGGCCGCAAAAGGTTACCATGCAGTAAATGAGCACAAGGCACGGCACCATCGAGTCGCAAAGATGAATGAAGTCGGGCCGCGCGACAGTCGGATGAAAATACGCGAGAGTGACAGTAAACGACGGTAAAAGTAAAAGACATTCCCCAACATTCTTGGCAGGCAAATTTGCGATTAGGTATGCGGCAATAATGAGGGTGGTGGGAACTATATACATCGAGATAAGCATCACCGCTGAATCAACGTCATGAATGGAGGAGACTGAAGGCCACGGGCTAGGGACATTCGTGTGACCAGAATTCAAGACGCCTGATAACCACTCGATGTTCGCGTCGAGCATTCCGGGGATGAGAAGCAGTATTCCAGTCGGGATTAACCCGGCACTTAATCCTGCGCCCCAAGCTCTGATGTGCGCGAATGAAAATTTCTCTCGGCACTTTATGGCGATGAGTGCGAATAATAGTAGGTTGCTAGAAACTCCATATAGAAAGTGATTTCTGCCGAATAAGCAAAGTAATCCGCAAATTATTCCTATATTAAACGAGTCCTTTGATGTTCCACCTTTTGCGTATTGATAGCCCGCAAAAATAAGGACCAACGAGCTCGTGTAGTCGAACATTCGAACGAACCAGAGCATCCACATGCAAAGAAGAAGCACCGCAATAAACAGTGATGTTTTTGTTAAATGGAGTGTTTGCAAGAGATAGGTAAAGCACCCTACACCGACTGAACCGTAGACAATTAGTGGCAAACGCGAGGTAGATAGATCAGATCCGAAAAAATAGAGCCATGATGCGCACCAATAATACCTGCCTGCATCATACGACTTGAAATCGCGGAACGGGACCTGCCCGGCAAGTGTGCGCAACACGCCATCCCAGAAAAAGCCGTCATCCCAGAAATTCGTAACGAGTGTGGAAAAGAACACGTATTGTATAAAAACAAAGGCGAGCGAATAGAAAATCGCTATTAAAATAGGAGGGGCTCTACGAAGCATGCCTAACTATAACGAAGTAGCAAGGCCCTGGCAGCTACCCAGTTAGCTCAAAGACATACTATTTAATCGTCCTTCTAACGCCGCAGCTTTTTGTGGCGAGCTTTTCAACGGTACCTTTGTATGCGAACTCCCAAACGCCCTTTGTTAGCGGACCAAATGAGACTTTTAATCTTCCGTTTTTTTGCGCCGTAATTTTAGTGCTTTTGCTTTTGCCTCTGCTCAGTAATTTAGCGATTACTGTGTATTTTTTTCCTTTTTTGCCCGGAAATGAAACGGTGGCAATTTTATTACGAATGCCCACTTTTAAGCCGCTCAGCGTGCTGACGCATTGCGACGGCGTCTCGGTCGGAGTCGGGTTGATCACAACCGTTCCTGCAGGCATCGGCACGCTTGAGTTTTCCGTATTGCGAACTATCGCTTGCGCCGAATTCACCATCCAAGCACCAATAGATCTTCGTTGGAGCAGCGTGCGCACTTTGGGGCGCGAGAGTGATTACCGCTGCTAGACTAACTGCCAATGCACGGTGGATTGCATACTGCAAGCGAAGAGGACTTGGCTTAAACATCACGGCTCTTGATGAGTTGGTCGATGCTGCAAGATACACTGCTGAATCCCGCTTATCAAATTTATTGTCGCTTTGTTTGTAACGAGCCGTCCGGAAAGGCTATTTGCTCCAGTATCTTAACGTTATTCGCGTACTGGCAATGTCACCGTAGCCGCGACTTTCTCGCGTAAAGAACCCCAGTGTAATGACTGTGAGGCTGGCGCAGCGACTTCCCAGACTAACGGGAGTATTTAACGATCAGACGCGGAAATCCCCCTCGGCCAAATTCACCTACAACAGCCGGGCCCGACTCGGTAGTTTCTTTGAAGAATTTTTTTCCAGTGGCCTGCAATTGATCGCTGTGTGCGAATGTGTAAGCCGATATTTGTCCTACGACTACTTTTGACGTTTGTCCGTCGAGCTCTACCGAAACCAAACCGTCATTTCCAATAGTCACCTCTCGCGAACGGCGAGGGATTACGATTGATGGTGTGATCGAATATCCCTGTCCCGCATGAAGAATGCCTTGGCGGGTGACGCGAAGGGGGCCGGCGCGGCGGTATAGCATCTCTCCATCGGATGTAGTTACGGCGAAGTACGCGTCTCCGTCTACCCTAAGCCGCGGTAATTGCGGAGCAGCGTGAGC
>CAYTAW010000528.1:0-2238 GCA_964435675.1 uncultured Bdellovibrionales bacterium | reverse complement strand
GGCTCGATCCGTCTGAAGAACGTATCCGTGACCCAAATTAGTATCGGCAAACACTTCGCTTTTTAGGCGGATAGATTCAAAAACCAAATTTTCATTTTTCATCCTGGTCAGGGCCACCTCAGGTAACTTTGAAATTATAGATAGTAGAATTCCCCGCTGAGACAGTAGTTTTGAACGCTCGCAGAGCTTTGGGTTGCAGCGTGAGGTTTACTGACTAAGCACTTAACAATACTCACGGTCGTAGCGCATACGTCTATCTACTTCCCGATTTTTATTCAATCTTTCCAGGCATCCAATTGGCTCAACAGCTACTAGCCACCGTCGATTTCAGCATTCTACCATTCACACAGGTACCTGTCCCCCAGCGCAGATCCTATAACAGCCGCTCCGTCCCGTGAGCAGGCGGCATCATCCGAGATAGAGAGGTCTTTATTAACTAGCTGCTGGCGCTTCTCTAAAACCGCGCCTGTACCTACGTATACGACCAGGAAGATTGATACGATACGCTACTAATCCGTGGGCGACGTTGCGGTCAGTTGAGCAGTGCTGCCAACTTATTCTTGAAGAAAACTTCGACATGGTCGGTTACCGAGTCTGCCGCAATGACGCTTTCAATCAAGTTATAAATCGTTTCCCGCTCATGCAGCGAATATTCTTCTTTGATTTTCCCTACCAAGCCGCGTTGTCCGCAAAAACTATTAGAGAGGTTGATGCCGGTCGAAATCAAATCATCGACATTTCGCGCGCTTTCCGAAAAAAGTTTGCATAAAGCTACGCTAATAACTTTCTCCTCACGCGGGTCCAACGCCCCATCTACTGTGCTCAGATCGACAAGCAGCGCAGCATATGCCAAGTCTTCAGGGAGACGTTCATCCGCGCTCAGATTATCAATTGTTTCTAAATCTTCTTCACGCTCGACTTTTCAAGCGAGCAGCGAACTAACGATATGAGCGATATTCTTAATCATAGTTTACTCCGTCTCAAATAATCGATTCAAAGGCTTGCCCAAATAGGACAATTGGCATTTTTCATCAATAACGCCCACATCGGGCGGGATTACCCTTGGTTCTCGTCGACGAGCAAAAAAGCCGGGAACACCAAACCCGTCATTATAAGGTTATTAACGACCTCTGAAAGAAAAGCGCAAAGTAATGGTAACATGCTGATTCCATTTTATATTACACTCCTGCCGCTGGGGCAGTAAGCGTCGAGATAATCTACCGCACATTTGTTTTATGCATAACGTTGCGTATGTACGATCTCTACCAAAGACATCGGCCTGCAAAGGTCGAGCTTACGTCTCCGCTCGATGACGAGCCGCCTCTTACCGCCGACAATCTCAAAAGTCCCCACGTTTATTTCGAACTAAATGCGATTTTTGATACATTAGTCGAAAAGGACGCGCTGCGCTTCTTCGACGCGAAGGTGCGCGAACTGAATTGCCACCAAATCGCAAAATTGTTGCTCGATTGGAACAATCAGGGCGGTGGCTTTTTCTACACGTTTCCGTGGACTTTGCAAAACCACGGGCGACTCAGCGGCAGTGCGCATTTAGTCGACTTACTGAAGGCATACTGCGAGCGAAATGCAGATCTGTTCATCAGTGCGCTCCCTCCCTATGAACAGGCGCCCTGGTTTAAAGAGGTAGCTCACTTTGCGGTTGAACACCTCAGTACCGATCGGTATCAAGAATTCTTCCGCACAATACTGCCTTCTTTTTCGCCGCACCACCAGGATGAGCTAAAAGGCGTCTTCCTTCACACCAGAGAGGAACGCAGCCGCGACTTCGCCGCGTATGATACAGCGCTAGGCCAATTAGACTTTAATGCCGCCGAATTTACGCGCGATGAGTCTTTGCTCCTTTACTCGGCCGTAACCTTCGACAAGCCAGAGAGTGGCGTCCGCCGAACGAAGTCGGTCAATAAAATGCTTTCACGTAATTTGTATTTTCGGGGGCTGAGCCTCGAAACACTAACGCCGGCGGCAATTAGGACCGAGGAAAACTCAATTACTATTTCCCGCCTCGCATACGGCCCAATTTCATTGACCGAAAATCGACGAGTTCTTTTACTTGCGCATGACGAATTGATGCCATCGGGCGACAACCGGTTTTCTCCGCGGGCGTTACGAGAAACCCTGGAAGGCGCTTCACATGAATTCAAATTAATAGATCGGAGGGAGGTTTCTAATCTTAACGCGCTGCGTCGCAAAGTTAATCAGTTCATGGACCAAGATGAT
>CAYTAW010000527.1:0-2239 GCA_964435675.1 uncultured Bdellovibrionales bacterium | reverse complement strand
CCTCTCCGGCGGCCGCCATTCGCCGCGGGTCATGTTGATCTGTTCGAGATTCTGTTTATAGAATTTCTCGAAATCAATCAGCGCATACGGTTCGGTAAGACAAAAAACGACCACGCCTATCGCGACAATCCCGGTTATGGAGAAACAGACTTTACGCGCGGCTCTAAAGTCGAGCCGCGGCGACGCGAGCAGCAGGCTGACGCCGATTGGGGCAAGGAGAGATAACGCGCTGATTTTGGTCGCCAGTGCTAATCCAAAAAAGAGTCCGGTCAGCGGCACGCCGAGCCAATTTTTCCCGCGCATTAGCGCAAGAGAGGCGAGAAGCGTTCCCATGCAGAGCGCGGTCAAAATCATATCAAAGGCAAAAAACCGAGAGAGCTGAATGTGAAAAACATTGAAACTGAGCAGAAGCGCCGCAACGACTGCAGCGCCCTTGCGCTTGAATGTTTCAAGAGACAGCCAGTAGGTAAGGAGAATCGTGATAATGCCGAAGAAAACCGAGAGTGAACGGCCGACAATGAAGAGACCGTCATAATGGCCGAGCCATTCATTGAACTGACCCAAAAATTTCCCGAGAAAAAACGCAAGGTAGAAGGGGAAGCTGCCGTAGGCAAAAAATTTGGGATTGAGATCCGACCACGACATCCCCTCAAGCGTCATCACGATGTGCCGCTCATCTGGGTGGAAACTCGAACCGTGGCTTAGATTATTTAACCGTAAAAAAGCACTTGTTGCCGCGAGCGCGAGTAAGATAAAAACGGGATGTCGAATAAAACGCATGCGCGGAACCTAAAAACATCGAAAATATGCCTATCATAGCCAAAATACAGGGGATATGATGTTTTTGAAAAGAGCATATTATCCAGAGCCGTGCTGATTGGCTAACCTTACGTTCCTACGCGCATTCATATATTCCGCACTTTTTCTCGTCTGTATTGCACTCGCTTTTATCCCCAATAATAGCATCCTGCAAATTGCCTTTGCGCTGCTGGCGTTGGCAGCGTTTCTGTTTTCCCGGGAGGGCAGTCTGCCATCGGATACTCAGGACGTTCGGGTAATTACGGCGCGGCGTATACTAATCGCCACGGTAGTCATCGGCGCCTTGTTCCGCTTTTTGTTTCTCAGTTCTGTCCCGTACGGCCTTTGGTACGATGAATCGAATAACGTGCTCGTGGCACGGCGTATTTTTTCCGAGCCTGGCTACTGGCCGATATTTATTGGCGAGGCTACCCAGCTTCCGGCGTTCACTTTCTATATTTTCGCCCCTTTTACCTATCTCTTTCCTGAGCGGGTCGACGGCGTGCGCGTGGTGGCAGCGGGCTTTGGTGTGCTTTCAATCTTCGCGACCTATCTGCTGGCACGGCAGTGGTACGGAGTCTGGACGGGTCTCGCTGCCGCGTTTTTTCTCTCCGTTTCGCGGTGGCACATCACCTTTTCCCGTTTCGGGATGGTGCAGGTTACCGCGACGTTTTTTTTTCCGCTGGTGCTCTACCTTTTTGTCCGGGCGTTAAAAGAGAAGCGCTTCGGTTATTCAATCTTCTGCGGAATCGCCATCGGCCTCGCGCTCCAAGGCTACTACATCTCGGTCATTCTGTTGCCGATTGCGGCGATCTCCTTCGTCTATGAGTGGCTCTTTGCTTCCGGACGCAGGGCATCTGTCGCGCTGCGCGGATTTGTTATTGCCGCATTCGCGGTAGTCGCCTACCTTCCGCTCCTTATCTTCGCGATTAATAACTGGGAGGTTTTTACGCAGCGCTTTCGCGCGGTCTCGGATGTCCCGGTGGGATACCTTTTTGAAGCGGCGCGAGATCTTGTCAACGGAACGTTGAGTGAACACGCCGCTACGGTGCTCACCGCTATTAAGCAGCACGTAATGATGTTTCATTTCTTCGGCGACAGGAACGGGCGGCACAATCTCGTTGAGCGTGCGATGCTTGACCCGCTGACGGGGACGTTGATGCTGATAGCGGTTCTCATGAGTCTGAGACGGTTCTATCGCGGTGCTAATCTGGTTCAGCTCCTTTGGTTTTGGGGCGCTCTATCGGCGGGAATATTTTCGCTCAGTTTCGAGGCGCCCCAAGCGGGGCGTACGGTTGCCATTACTCCGGTGCTTGCAATCTTTGCCGCCCGCGGGGCGCGCAGTGTGCTCGATGTATTTTCCGGAATGCGGCCAGGCGCGGCTCGTGCACTCACGGCGATCGGTGCGCTGTTCTGTCTCTCGTGGAACGCAGTGTATAGC
>CAYTAW010000526.1:0-2303 GCA_964435675.1 uncultured Bdellovibrionales bacterium | reverse complement strand
GTGGTGAGGCGTGAAATCAAGGTAATTTCATAGGGGAGCACCATCTTTAGTGTCGACATGCTTGCTCGATTGCCATCTCGGTGAACGATATGTAAGAGCTGGCATTCATCGAGCGGGAGGCGCAGATCGAGCAGGTTATCGCCGAGAAGGCCCATCGCGCGCGTTAAGCGTCTAATTTCCATTTTACCAACCGTATCGCCTGGCAGCGAAATAATCTGCGAAGTTCCCAGCGCATCGGCCATGATGTTAACGAAGTTTGCCAGGTCTTTCTTTTCTGCCGGAGAGAGCGGTGAGAGACACTCGCGCACCTGCAAGTTTCGAAAATGGTTATCGGCCATAAAGATCTCTTTGCCGGCCGGAGTAATCGTAAAATAGCGGATACGTCGATCGGCCTGTGATTGGTGCGCCTCAATCCACTTGCGCTCCAGGAAGTAGGCGATTGTGCGAGAAACTTTCGTTTTCTCGATCCGCAGCGTGTCAAGCAGAGTCGTGGAGTTTACGATGCGCTGTTGGTCGATCTCACCGAGTAAATGCGACTCTACCAGAGTAAGCGGCGGGCCTAGACGCTGTATAATCGTACGCAGGCGTCTGTTGAACGCCAAAAAGTGGTCGTAGAGCAGCGATGCTTCGTTATTTTTCATGAGCGCACTGAACGCCGAGGATAGCGAAGATGATGGCGGGAGGCCAGAGCTAGCAGCTGCCGCAGGCAGCGGATTGCAGGAAATGAGGTACGCAGATGGGAGCGGCTGGGAAATTAATACAGTTTTTGGATTTACTACTGTGGGACGGTAACGGCGGGATTTTTTCTGTTCAGAATCCGCGTGAGATAACAACAAGTTGTGCGCTGTTTTAATTCTTTTTTTTCCCATACCATCCGAGATCATTATGGATTTAAGGGGTTGAAGTGTTAGGTGTGGCGGCTGAAATGGCCTGTAATAGGCGTGGATTCTTAAGGGGCGGGCCAAATAGGTCGTTACCTTACTTCGTAGCGCATTGATGGTGTGATTTTTAGGACGGATTACCGCGTGCCAGGTACAGATCCGCCCATTGTTATGGAGTAGTCACACTATGCAAACTAATACTGACGCTAAAAAGCCGCGTGCGCGCAGCCTAACATCGGTTACCTTGAAATGGATGG
This sequence comes from uncultured Bdellovibrionales bacterium, assembly GCA_964435675.1. Classification (GTDB taxonomy): domain Bacteria; phylum Bdellovibrionota_C; class UBA2361; order UBA2361; family CAYTAW01; genus CAYTAW01. The sequence goes on along the minus strand of CAYTAW010000526.1, from coordinate 1,165 downwards.
CCGAGAGATTACGGCGTGCGGAGAAAATCAAAAAACAGGTGGCCAAAGGCAAATACAAGGTCAACAGCGAAGAGATTGCGGCAGCCATCATCAACGAAGAAATGAGGCAAGGCTAAGCTTTTAATGATCCTCGGGCTGAAGTTCGCCGCGTGCGTGCTTCAGCCCGCTACGCTGCCATCCTTGCTTGTATCCTTAACGCTCCTCATGCATAGTTTATTGCTGGTTGCGCCGATTAAAGAGCCCAACTGAATTCTTCCTCCGGTTTCTACCTTTTCTTTAATTCAAAAAGATTCAATTGATAGGGGAGACACGGAGAGGAGCGAGTATTTTTGGGGGTACATGTTGAGTTTGCAAAATCAAGTATCCGTTGTCCTGGTTGAAACGAGTGAAAGTCTCAATATCGGCGCCGTTTCCCGATTGATGGCGAATTTCGATTTCACTGATCTGCGCTTAGTTACTCCGCTGCAATACTCAGAAGATCGCGCATTGATAACCGCCTGTGGCGCAACAGGGCCGCTACGCACCCTCCGTCAATTTTCATCCCTTTCGGAGGCCATTTCGGACTGTCAGCAAGCTATAGGTTTCTCAGCGCGAACCGGGAAAAATCGCGGCGAAATAGTTTCGCTTCCACAGTGGCTCGAGCGTATGACCGAGAAAGCCCCATTGAAGACGGCACTCGTTTTTGGACCGGAAGATAATGGATTGCGGCAAGAGCATGTCGAGCTCTGCTCTTCCCTTGTCTATATCCCCACTTCGGGAAACTACCCGTCAATGAATCTTTCTCATGCAGTTGGTCTAGCGCTTTATGGATTGTCGGTACGGCCAAGTTCCGCGGAAGATGGGGAGGAGCTCGCTACCTTGCGGGAATACGATCAGCTCGATTTTTTAGCGGCTCAGGTAGCGCAGCTCAGCGGATTTTTTCATAAAGGTACCCCGCAGCCGGTGCCAAGCGTCGTGAAGACTATTTTGCGCCGCTTGAAATTGAACCAGCGTGAGATGGCGATAATGCTCGGACTTTTCGGCACCGCGCACAAGGCGTTGTGCGGTGATACACCTATCCACAAGGCAGATACTGAACGCGGCTAATCGCATCGAGACCGCCGGTTCGTTCCCGGTATGGGGAAATTTCATCACATTGCAGGGTCTTATCGGCCCGTTCGTAGGC